>NZ_JBHVUV010000022.1:0-63365 GCF_042883905.1 Kitasatospora sp. NPDC058170 | reverse complement strand
CGAGTGCGGTGGTGGGTCCGGTGGTTCGGGACAGGGCCGCTGACCTGGTAGTGTTCTTCTCGTCGGGAGGGAAACAACCTCCCGGGCAGGCGTCAGAGGTGCTACTGGAGCACGTCCTACTTTCAGTAGGAAGAGTCCGTTCGACCCGGGCCTGGCGCTCCATCATCGGCTGAGGCCCGGTGCCCCCACAGGCACCGGGCATCAGCCGTCTCCGTTCCCGTTCCTGTTGCCGCTCCCGGACGCGGCCTCGGCCGCCGCCCGGGGCCGGTCCTCAGCCCACCGGCCGGTCGGAGCCCAGCTCGCGGGAGATCCGCAGGCCGACCTGGGCGACCACCGGGCCGAGCGAGCGGACCCTGGCCGCGGTCATCCGCGAGGTGAGCCCGGAGATCGAGAGCGCGGCCGTCACCTCGCCGGTGTGGTCGAAGATCGGCGCCGCGACGCAGCGGACCTCCGGCTCGTTCTCCCGGTCGTCGATCGAGTAGCCCCGGGCGCGGATCCGGGCGAGGTCGGCCCGCAGGTGCGTCTCGTCGGCGATGGTCCACGCGGTGACCGGCCGCAGCCCGGCGGCGACCACCTCGGTGACGGCCTCCTCGGGCAGCCAGGCCAGGATCGCCTTTCCGGTGGCGGTGCAGTAGGCGGGTGCCCGGCTGCCGACCCGGGAGGCCATCCGGACGTTGGTCTCGTCCTCGACCTTGTCCAGGTAGACGATGCCGGGGGCCTGCCAGACGGTCAGGTGGACGGTCTCGCCGGCCTCGCGCTGCAGCCGGCGCAGGTGTTCGGCGGCGACGCTGCGCAGATCGAGGGTGGAGAGGTAGGCCTGGCCGAGCCGGAGCGAGCCGTGGCCGAGCCGGAACCAGCCGGTCTCCCGGTCGCGGTCGAGCAGGTGCTCGTCGAGCAGCGGTCCGGTCAGCCGCAGCACGGTGCTCTTGTTGAGCCCGAGCGCCTCGGCGAGCTGGCCGAGCGGGACGCCGCGGCCGCCGTTGCCGTGGTCGCGGACGTAGCCGAGGACGGCCAGCGCGCGGCGCAGCGAGGAGGACTGGTTGCGGTCGCCGGTCGCCGCCTTCTTCGGCCTGGCGCCGTCCGCACCGCCGTCCGGCGTCCCGTCGGCTGCGCTCCCGTCGGCTGCGCTCCCGTCAGCCGGGCTCCCGTCGGCCGGTTCCCCGTCGGCTGGGCTGCCGGTGTCCGTCATCGGTCCGTTCCCCTCTCGTTCCACCGCCGGACTGCGGCGGTGGCTCAGACCGTACCCGCTCACACCCCGATAGCCGATTCTTCGGCACGCCGTTGTGCAGTGCAAAACTTCCCGAACGGCCCCTTGTTGGCCCCGAGCACGCCCGCCTAACGTCCCTGGCATCGAGCAGGCGACGCCGCCCACCCGAGCGGTCGCTCTGCCGTACCCCCACATCAACGCGTTCACGCACCCACCATCGGCCCCGGTCAGGGCCTGCTTCGACGTGTCCGTCCCCAGCGGCGCACGTCCTGGCGGCAGCTGTCGGGAGGGGAGGTCTCCACCCATGCGACTGATCAGACGGACCGCTGCGGCCGCCGTGCTCACCGCCACCTGTATCGCGGCGGCCGCCTGCTCGCCCGGCACCGCACTGCCGGCGGGCGACAAGGCGGGCGACGACAGGACGGGCACGCTGAAGGTCTGGTTGTACAACGAGGCCGGCAACGCGGCGAAGGAGGCGGTGATCGGCAAGGCGGTCGCCGAGTTCCAGGCCTCCCACCAGGGCGCCACCGTCGACATCAGCTACATCGACACCGACGCCTCGGCCCGCGCGGCCAAGATGAAGGGCGCGTTCAACGACCCCAACAGCGCCCCGGACCTGGTCGAGTTCGGCAACACCGACCTCCCCGGCTACGTCGCGGCCGGCGGCCTCGCCGAGATCGGCGCCGACCTCGACAAGTGGAAGGACAAGGGCGACCTCGACCCGGCGATCGCCGGGACGGCGGTGCTGGACGGCAAGACCTACGGCCTGCCCTGGTGGGTCGGCGTGCGGGCGCTGTACTACCGCACCGACCTGTTCACCGAGGCCGGCCTGACGCCGCCGAAGTCGTACGACGAGCTGGTCGCCGCCAACCAGAAGATCCACGCCGCGCACCCGGACACCTTCGGCATCGCGGTCGGCGGCAAGTACACCTTCGGCGCGCTGCCCTTCGTCTGGGACGCGGGCGGCGACATCGCCACCAAGGACGGCTCCGCGTACAAGGCGGCCATCAACTCGGCGGCCTCGCAGGCGGGCATCAAGCGCTACACCGACCTGTTCGGCGCCGACGGCTGCCCGGCCCAGCAGTGCGCGGACCTCACCGGCGGCAAGACCGTGGACCTGTTCGCGGCCGGCAAGTCCGCGATGGCGATCCTGCCCAACTCCAGCCGCAGCAAGGTCGACGCGGGCGCGGCCAAGGGCAGGTACGGGGTCGTCCCGCTGCCCGGCGAGAAGCCCGGCTCGATCGCTCCGGCCTTCGCCGGCGGCAACAACCTCGGGGTGATGAAGGCGGCCAAGCACCGCACCCTCGCCGTCGAGTTCGCCGAACTCCTGGCGAGCCCCGGGTACCAGGAGCAGATGTACGACGCGATGGGCAACCTGCCCACGCTCAAGTCGGTCAACGCCAAGGTCGCCGCGAAGGACGCCTTCCTCAAGCCGTTCACCGACACCATCGCGGCGGGGACGCGGTTCGTCCCGATGGACCAGGCCTGGGCGCAGATCGACGCGCAGGCCGTCGTCCCGACCATGCTCCAGCAGATCGTCACCGGCAAGGCGGACGTGGCGAAGGCCTCCGGCGACGCCGCCGGGCAGATCACCTCGGCCTTCGCGGCCCACTGATCACCCTCGCAAGGCGTCTCCAGAGAGCAGGTCCCGTACGTGTCCGCACCCACCACGACCGCCCCGGCGGCGCCGCCCTCCCTGAGCGGGCGCCGCCGGGGCGCCGGCCCGGCCGCGCCCCCGCGCGGCCGGCGCCGGCCCCCGCTGCTGCTGCTCCTGCCGGCCGCCGTCATCATGATCCCGCTGGTGGCCTACCCGATCTACCAGCTCGGCCTGCTGTCGGTGCTGGACTTCGGCCAGGCCCAGGCCTCCGGGGGAGTGCCGACCCGCTTCGTGGGCTTCGGCAACTACGAGAAGATCCTGAGCGACGGCCAGTTCTGGTCGGTACTGCTGCAGACGGTCGGCTTCGCCGCGTTCTGCGTGGTCGCCACCCTGGTCGTCGGTGCCGCCCTCGCCGTCCTGCTGACCAGGGTCGGCAGGGTCTCCCGGCTGGTCCTGACCACCGCCGCGATGGCGGCCTGGGCGGCGCCGGCGATGACCGGCTCGACGGTGTGGAGCTTCCTGTTCGACACCAACCTCGGCCTGGTCAACAAGACCCTGGTCGACCTCGGCCTGAGCGGCTTCCACGAGTACAACTGGTTCTACGACAAGTGGACGGCGTTCCTGATCGTCGGCGCCGTGGTGGTGTGGCACTCCTTCCCGTTCGTCATGGTGACGCTGTACGCGGGCATCAGGGCGATCCCCGAGGAGATCCTGGAGGCCGCCGCACTGGACGGCGCCAACACCTGGACGACCTTCCGCCGGATCACCGCGCCGATGCTGCGGCCGATCCTCACCGTCGTGGTGATCCAGTCGGTCATCTGGGACTTCAAGGTCTTCACCCAGATCTACGTGATGACCGAGGGCGGCGGCATCGCCGGCCAGAACCTCGTCCTCAACGTGTACGCGTACCAGAAGGCGTTCGCCTCCTCCCAGTACGGGCTCGGCGCGGCCATCGGCGTGATCATGCTGCTGATCCTGGTCGTCCCGACGGTCCTCTACATCCGCACCCTGCGACGGACGGGGAACGAACTGTGAACACCCGCAGCCGCTGGCGGCTCGCCGCCAACACCACCGCCGTCCTGGTGGCCGTGGTCACCGCCTTCCCGATCTTCTGGATGGTGCTCTCGGCCTTCAAGCCCAAGGGCGAGGTGCAGTCCCTGGACCCCAGGCCGTGGACCGCCCACCCCACGCTGGAAAGCTTCCGGCAGGTGCTGAGCGTCGACGGGTTCGGCCGCTACTTCGTGAACAGCCTGGTCATCGCCCTGTCGGTGGTGGTGCTCTCGGCGCTGGTGGTCTTCCTGGCGGCGGTCGCGGTGACCCGCTTCCGGTTCAGGTTCCGCACCACGATCATGGTGATGTTCCTGATCGCCCAGATGATCCCGGTCGAGGCGCTCACCATCCCGCTGTTCTTCATGTTCCGCGACGCCGGCCGTTTCGCGCCGGGCATCGGCCTCAACACCCTGGCCTCGCTGATCCTGGTGCAGCTGGCATTCTCACTGCCGTTCGGCATCTGGATGATGCGCGGCTTCGTCGCCGCCGTCCCGGCCTCCATCGAGGAGGCCGCCCAGATCGACGGCGCGAGCCGCACCCGCATCCTGTGGCGGATCCTGCTGCCGCTGGTGGCCCCGGGCCTGGCCGCGACCAGCGTCTTCTCCTTCATCGCGGCGTGGAACGACTTCGTCTTCGCCAAGACCTTCATCATCAGCGCCACCGAGAACCAGACCCTGCCCTCCGCCCTGCTGGTCTTCTTCAAGCCGGACGAGAACGACTGGGGCGGCATCATGGCGGCGTCCACGCTGATGACCGTACCGGTGCTGATCTTCTTCATCGCCGTGCAGCGCAAGCTGGTCTCCGGGCTCGCGGGCGCGGTCAAGGACTGACCGGGCCGCCCCCGACCCGCCCGGACCGCCGACCCGCCCCGACCTCAGACCCGCCCCGACCGCCGGGACGGTGGGCCGCCGCCCACCGTCCCGGCCCGGCGTCCGCGTGAGCGAATCGGTCGGCGCCCTGCCCCGGGGACGCCGCAGTCGGCCCCGGCCCGTGGGGCGGCGCGCCCGTGAGTCGGACGCGCGCATTCCCCGTCACGCAGAGCGCTCGCCTGGACGTGTAGCGTGATCGGCACCAGCTGTCGTGGTTCCGAGGCACCTCTTCCGCCTGCGCGGTGCGCGGGCGGTCGTGCTGTGCGGGTGCCTTCCGAGGACCAGGGCGATCACCTCCGCCCGCCGCACCGTGCGGCGGGCGGAACCGAGTTCCCCTTGGAGGGCACATGGCATCCGGAACCGTGAAGTGGTTCAACGCCGAGAAGGGCTTCGGCTTCATCGAACAGGACGACGGGGGACCGGACGTCTTCGCCCACTACTCCAACATCGCGGCCCAGGGCTTCCGCGAGCTCCAGGAGGGGCAGCGGGTCGTCTTCGACGTCGTGCAGGGCCAGAAGGGCCCGACGGCGGAGAACATCGTGCCCGAGTGACCTCCGGGCCGCCTGCCAGCCGTCCCGGTCGGCAGGCGGCCACCCACCCGCAACGCCCCGGTCAGCCGGGCATCATCCCCATCTGACGCATCATGGCGACGGCGTCCCAGCTCCACCACCCCTCCTTCACCATGCCGTCCTCGAACCGGAACATCGTCATCCCGGCCGACTCGACGGTCCGGTTGCTGGCCGGCATTCCCATGTACTCCCCGATGTGGGTGCCGCGCCAGATCCAGCGGGTCGCCACCTGGTCGCCCTCGGCGACCTGGCCCTGGATGTCGAAGGTGAAGTCGAAGGCCTTGCGGTAGCCCTCGATCATCTTCCGCACCGCCGCCGGGCCGACCGTGTCACCGTCCATCGACGGGTCGTGGTCGCGGTAGTCCGGCGCCAACAACTCGTCCAGCACGGACATGTCGCCGCCCGCCGGGTCCATCAGCAGCCGGCGGGCCGCCGCCTTCTGGAACTGCTCGTCCCGCACCAGGTCGAGGTTGGTGAAGGTCGGCGGCTCCTGGCAGAGCGCCACCATCTCCCGGAAGATCCGGTCGGTCTCCGGCAGGCCGGAGTTGCGCATCGCCGCCTCGTACGAGGGGAATTCGATGATCTCCACGACGTGCCGGGCGTCCGCCCGGTTGGTGCCCACCATCGCGTGGGTCGCGGTCCGCCGCCCCTGGGTCTGCTCGATCCAGGTGTCCATCAGCCGGTTGAGCTCGTCGGGCTGCTCCGTGCGGCACTCGACGATCTGTACAAAGGTCATCGCAGACCTCCCGATCACACCCCCTGCTGGCCGCCGTCCGCGAACGCGTCGCCTTCCACTCTCCTCCTCCCGCCCCCCGGACACCACAACACCGGCGTGACAGAGCGCCGTGGTGTGCGAGTGATCACGGAGGAGTCACGGGTCCGCGGCCTGCGGTGCACGCTGGGTCCTGTCCGGCTGATCCTGCCCGGCGGCGCGCGCCCGGCAGGATCGGCCGAACAGGCGCTATCGTCGCCGCCCCTTCCTCTTCGGCTGCTGCTGCCAGTACGCGAGGTTCTGCCGGGTGGTGACGACCTCCGGGTGGGCCGGCCCGAGGTAGCGCAGTTGCTCGTTCAGGAGTTCCGTCAGGGCCGCTACGGCTGCGCGCGCGTCGCCGGAGCGGCCGAGCCAGAAGGCCAGGGCGGCCCGGGTCCTGAAGGTGCCCAGATGGTCGGGGGCCTGGGGGCCCCGCCACAGCATCGGGTCCCTCGGGGCGCCGGCCGGCCCGTGCGGTTGGCGGTAGTTGTGCCACAGCACCTGGAGCTGGTCCCTCAGCAGGTCGGTCAGCACCCGGACGGCCGTGCGCAGGTCACCCGACTCCCCTAACCAGCGCGCGAACCCGTAGCGCGCTGCGAAGGTGTCCTCGTGCTGCGGCCCGTACCTCCCCAGCCGTTCGTCGACGATGTACCGGTAGGCGAGCGCGGCACCCGCCGCGTCCCCGGCCCGGCCCTGCCAGTCGGCGGCCTCGGCCCGCAGGGCGTAGTCGCGGAACCCGCCGAAGCCGGGGCTGGCCCGGAGGTAGTTCTCGTCGTTGACCAGGTCCCGGTAGACGGCCGCGACCGCGGCCGGATCGTCGCCCTGCTCCAGCCAGTGGGCCAGGCGCCGGCGCAGCTCGGAGGCCTCCTCGACCAGCTTGACCGGCCAGTAGCTGCTCGGGCCGGGCTGCTGGGCGGCCAGCCGACGCATCCGGTCGTCGATCAGCGCGCGGTAGGCCGTGACGGCGCTGGTGAGGTCGCCGCCCGTGGCGCAGGCCTCGGCGAGCGCGGCCCGGATCTCCCGTGCCGCACTGCTGTCCTCGCCCGACTCCTCGACGGTCTCGGCCAGCAGCGAGCGGAAGTAGGCCACCGCCTGCTCCGGCTTCCCCTCCGTGACCAGGAGCTCGCCCACCCGCCTGGCCAGCAACGCCGCTCGGAAGCCCGGCTGGCGCCGGTACGGCCGACGCAGCAGCGCCTCGACGTTCCCGCGCAGCGTCTCTGCCCTGACCGCGGGCAGCTGCGGCCCGTCCGCACGCCCCAGCCCGAGGAACGCGGCGTCCTCCGCGCTGAGGACCGCTTCGTAGTACGCGTCGTACGCCGGGTCCCGCATGGGCCGGGGAGGCATCACCGTCCCCGCCAGGAGCGCGTCGACGGCGAGGTCGACCAGCCGGTCCGACCGGTCCGCCGGCGCGCTCTCGTACACCGCCCGCTGCACCAGCGGGTGGACCCGGACCGTCCGCTGTTCGCTCGAAGGGTCGTGGTCGGCCAGGCTCCACCGGTGCAGCAGGTCGAGCACCCCGCCGCTCCCGACCTCCTGGGCCTGCTCCCCGGGCTGTGCCAGGGCCTGCCCGAGGAGCCGGTTCACGACGGCCCCGGGCACCCCCGCCGGGTCCAGCGGAGCGAGCAGCTCCAGCAGCAGCCGGGCCGTCGGATCCACCTGCCGCAGGGCCCGGTCCCAGATCTGCGGCAGTGGTTCGCCCTGCTCGTCCGGCAGGCCGCCCGGGTCCGGCACCAGGTCGGCCAGCCGGTGCCCGCCGTCGCGCAGTCGGTCGAGGTAGTCCGCGCAGCTCAGCCCGGTGCGCCCCAGGTACCGGGCGGCCTGCGCGAGGGCCAGCGGCAGGTGGCCCAGCTCCCGGGCGAGCGCTGCGAGCTGCTCGGGCTGCTCGGCCCGGTCGGCGGTGGCCAGTACCGCCGTGAGGTAGTCGTGGGCCTCGGCGGAGCTGAACACGGGCACGGTGACCAGGTGCCGGCCCTGGTCCTCGCGGGCCACGTCCCGGCGCCAGCTGGTGATCAGGGTCCGCCCCTGCGGCCGGTCCGGCGGCCAGAGCCCGCGCAGGTCGTCGGGGTCGACCAGGCCGTCCAGCACGACCATCCAGCGCACCGCCCGCCCGGCGCCGCCCGGCCGCAGCCAGGCCAGGAAATCCCGGGCGCCCGGTTCGGGATCGCCCGGCTCGGTGCCGTTCAGCTCGGCCATGGTCCGGGCGTAGGCCGCCAGGATCGCCGCCCGGCTGTCGGCGGCGACCCAGACCAGCAGGTCGAGCCGCCCCTGCTGCCAGGCGGTGCGGGCCTCGTGCACGGCCAGTTGGGTCTTGCCGACCCCGGCGGTGCCGAGCAGGATCCGACACCCCGCCGGGGCGTCGGGCAGGGCCCTGCGCTGGAAGCAGTGTGCGGCGTTCGGCAGCGCGCCGACCTGGTACGGGAAGCTCGCGGGCGCCCGTCGGCCGGTGAAGTACGACACCTGGTCGGCATGGCCGATCGCGACGCTGTGGTTCTCCGCCCGCACCTGGGTGCCGGACGGTTCTGCTGGGCTCTGCTCAGCCGGTCCGTTCAGCCCTGGGACGGATCCGGCACCGGAGGGTGGCCGACGGACACACCCCCGTGGATCACTCCGGCGGCAACCGAACCGCGGTCGGCGCTGAACTGCGCGTTCCCGCCGACGGCCAGCCCGCCGTCCCCGGCCGAGACCTGGGCGCCCTGGGCCGCGGCCTCCTGCAGCAGAGCCCGCAGCGCCTGTCCGGCCTGCTCCCGTTCGTCCTCCGACAGGTCTTCCAGGAAGGCCTCGAACCGCGCCTGCCAGGAGGCCTCCTGACGGATCCGCAGCCGCTCCAGCTGGTCGGCCCCGGCGCCGGCGAGCTCGGCGGCGGTGCGGTCCAGCCGCTCCAGCTCGGTGGCCTCGCGCTCGCCGTTCCCTCGGCTGAACCAGGCCGCCACCCTGCACCGGACACCCTCCCAGGCCTCCGTACCGGCGGCGGTCATCACCGCCGTGCCACCGGTCGTGGCCAGCGCGGTCAACGCTTCGGACAGCATCAGCGACCCCCGTGTCGACACCTGTGCCCCCGACCGTACCGCGAGGCGGTCCTGATGTCCCGTCAGTTTCCCCGGCCGCGGAACGGTGCTCCGTCACAACCGGCCGCCCGACCCGGGTGGCCTGCCCGCGCGATCCACCCGGTACCGACCTCGCTGCGAAACCCCCGGCCACCGCGCCGCGTTGTGCCATGATCCTCGGCAGGCCCCACGGGGAGGGGCCGAAGGGGGCAGAGGCATGGACGACCACCGCAGCGACCCTGCCGTCCGGGCCGTCATCGGACTCGTCAGGGACGTCCACGGGCACCACCTGAGCGAGGCGACCGCCGTCGAACGGGTCCGCGACCGCTCCTGGGAACTCACCGAGGACCAGGCCCGGTACCTCGTCCGGGTCGGCATCGGCCACACCCGCAGCACCCAGGCCTCCGGCGGCTACCTGCTGGCACGACTGGTCCTGGAGGCGGCGGACGTCCGCTGGGGGCGCAGTCGGCAGAGCCCGTGGTGGTGGGCGGCCGACCAACTGGTCGAGTCCGCACGGCTGTTGCTGGTGGCGGAGCCCGACGGTGCCCGGCTGCGCCTCGCCTGCGCGATCGCCGACGAGCAGATCCGCACCCTGCGGGCGGACCGCGAGCTGGACGAGCTGGCCGAGACGATGTACGCGGCCGGGATCCTGCGCCTGCACCCGTTCATGGGCGTCGCCCGGGCCGGCCTGCCCCCGGAGGAACTGCTCGCCCGGCAGCTGGCCCGGGCGGAGCGGCGGGCGCCGTTCGGCCGCGGCGCCGAGCCCGACGGGAAACCCGGCGGAATGCCGCACCCCCGCGACGCCGCCCTGGAGGCGCTGCCCTACCTGTACGGTGCGGTGGCCCTCAGTGAGGGCCACCTGCGCGGCCGCTGCCTCACCGGGCTGGGGGAGGGGCTGGCCCTGCTCTCCCGAACGGCGGGCGACGCGCCCTGGATCGACGACGAGGTGCTGCGCGTCGCGCGGGAGGCCGCGGCCCTGCTCGACCCCGCCCTCGACCCGTACAACCGGATCCGGCTGCTGCGCATGGTCGCCGCCGCCGACCGGTCACCCGTCCCGCGGACCGTCCACGAGGTGCTGGGCCTGCCGGTCGCGGACCTGGTCCGGCTGAGCGGCAGCCGGGAGGCGGGCGCCGTGGTGGACCAAGCGCTCTGCCTCTTCCGCGAGGCCGGGAACAGCGAGGCGCTGCGCGCGCTCGTCGCCGAGGCGTACGCGGACCTGCCCGACCTTGACGACCCGGAGCGCCGGCTGGAGCTCTGGGAGAGCCAGGTCCACGTCCTGCCCGGTTGCGACCACCCCTGTCCGGCCGACCAGGCCGGCGCCGACCTGCTCTACTCCACCGCGCTGGACGACCCCGACCCGTCCGCCCGGTCGGCGGCCGCCCTGCACCTGGCCGCGCACCTCTACCACCGCGACGGCAGCGCCCGGACCGCCTGGCAGCTCCTCCGGCGGGCCGCGGCCGACAGCTCGCCCGGCAGCCCGGACCGGTCCGATCGCGAGCGCGACGTGGCAGCCGTCCTCCACCTGCGCGCCGCCGTCGCCTCCCGCGCGGCGCCGGAGAACGCCGAGGCCGGGGAGCCCGACGAGGCCCTGAGGATGCACGGGCACGCCGCGGTCGGCTACGCCTCCCTCGGGTTGTCCGATCTCGCCGTCCAGCAGCTCGGCCACCTGGTGGCCCGGGCGACCACGCCGGACACGATCGTCCTCGCCGCCGTGATCCTGCGCGAGTCCCTCGTCCCGGTCCTGTCGGCGGACCCCCGGGCCGACGTCTCCTTCGCGCTGTACCGCGCCTGCCAGCTGCTGGTCGCCGCCCTGGGCACCGGCCGCTCGTACCCGGTCGCTTTGCTCGCCCTGATGACCGCCGCCAAGGGTCTCGACTTCGGGACGGCGCTCGCCGCCCACCGCGGGCCGCGCCCGATCGGGTCGGGGCTCCCCGAGCTGCTGGGCGAGATCGCGCGCCGCGAACGCGAGGTGGCCGCCCCGGAGTCGCCCCGGCTCGCCGAGCTGGGCGAGGACCTGCACATGCTCAGCTACGCCGGCGCCCAGGAGACCGGCGACGGCCAGGACGACCGCGCCTACCTGGACAACCTGCGCCGGGCGTTCGACCGGGAGTTCTCCCGGCGGCTGTACGGGGCGCCGCCCGCGTTGGCGGGCCCGGGCGATCCGGCCGACACCGATCTGGACGGGCTGTGCCGGGCCCTGTCGGCGGACACCGTGCTGCTCTCGCTCTTCATGGGCGTCACACCGCAGGCCGCGGCTCCGGCCACCTCCGCGCCTTCGGACGGCACCGAGGGGGCGGAGGATGCGGCAGGTTCGGAGGGTTCGGAGGAGAGTACGGCCGCCCTCTACCTGGTCACGATGACGCGGGAGGGCGTGGTGGAGGCCCGCGTGGTGCCGACCGCCGGACTGCCCTCCGCACTGCTCAGGCTCGGCAAGGACGGCTACAGCCACACCCTGCACCCCTTCGCCCTCGACGTGCAGGAGGTGCGCTCCGCCGTCCTCGACGACCCCCTGCACCGCCCGGTCACCCGTGCGGGGGAGGAGCGGCTGGCGCTGGAGAACAACCTGGGTGCCGGCCTGGCCGGGACGCTCGATCGGTTGCACGACGAGGGCTACCGCCACCTCTGTGTCTGGGCGCACGGGCCGTTCCACTACCTGCCGTTCCACCTCCTGCACGTGGACGGCCGCCCGCTGGCGGACCGCTGGACGGTCACCGCCGCGCCGAGCCCCGCCTGTCTCACCGCACCCGCCCCGCACAGCCACGGCTCCGGGCTGCTCGCCCTGGGCGCCGCGCACGGCGGGGCCGCCTGGGGGCTGCCGCCCGAGCCCGAACTGGACGAGCACGTCAGGGCGGTGGCCGGGCAGGCCGGCGGCACCGCGCTGACCGGTGCCGACGCCACCGCCCGGGCGCTGCTGGAGCGCGCGCCCGGCCACCGCTACCTCCACCTCGCGGCGCACGGATCGCACAGCCCGGTGGCGCCCTGGTTCCAGTGCCTCTACCTCAACCCGCCGCAGGACGGCGCCGACGGACGCCTGTTCGCCCACGAGGTCGTCTCGGCGGACCTGCGCGGGGTGGAGCTGGTGACCCTCAGCGCCTGCGAGTCGGCGCTGGGCCGCTTCGACCTCGGTGACGGCCTGCGTGGTCTGCCCGCCGCCTTCCTGCTGGCCGGCGCCCGTGCGGTGGTCGGCTGCCTCTGGCCGGTCCGGACCGAGACCGCGACCAGCTTCTTCGCCGCGCTGTACCGGGCCCTGGCCGCGGGCCGCGGCCCGCTGGAGGCCTTCCGGCTGGCCCAGACCGAGACCCGGGCGCACCACCCGCAGTACCGCGACTGGGGTGCGTTCACCTACTCCGGCAGCTGGGGCCGGTACGACGAAGGGACCGACTGACGTGCCGATCGACATCCCCGCCCTGGAGCCCGGCGAGGTGGACCTGGTCGTACCGGCCACCCTGCAGCGGCCGTCCACCGAGGAGCGCATCAGGGGCCGGCTGGCCGTCAGCCGCCGGCCGTTCGTCACCCGCCTCACCCGGGCCGGGCTGGCCGAGGTCGACGTGGACCCGGCGCTGCTGGCGGGCCTGCCGGCCGACGACGACTACTTCGTGCTGGCCTTCTACTGCACCTACCGGCCGGACGCCGACCCGGGCTCCGCGCCCTTCACGGAGTCGCGGATCGGGGTACGGCTGAGCACACCGGGCGACGGGCCGCAGCCGGTCGCCCTCGCCCTGGCCCCGCAGACGGCCGCCGCCCCCACCGACCGGTCCTTCCGGATCGCGGTCGCCGCCCCGCTCGGCTTCGTCGAGCCGTCGGTGGAGTACAGCCGCAGCGGGAACCGCGAGGACCGGTACGTGACCGCGCTGGGCCGCGGCCAGAGCGACCCGGAGTGGCACCTGCGGGCCCTGCCGAACCACCCGCTGCTCGGCGACGTCCGGCTGGCGATGGTGATCCAGAGCCCGCCGGAGGTGGAGGTCACCGCCGAGGTCATCGTCGCCGCGACGGTCCGCCGGCTCGGCCTGGTCCGCAGCCGCGCCGAGCTGCCGCCGCAGCTCCACCGCGTCGACCTGCGCGCCTCCGCCGACGCCCTGCCGACGCAGCGCCCGGGCGAGCTGCCGCCGACGGCCTGAGCGGCGGCGCCGAGGTCTCTCGCCCGCCGACTGTTCGATTTTTGACCAGGCCTGATGGCCTGCTAGTGTTCTTCCCGTCGAGAGGAAACGATCTCTCGAACAGGCGTCAGTGGTGCTACCGGAGCACGTCCTACTTTCAGTAGGAAGAGTCCGTTCAACCCGGGCCTGGCGCTCCATCGCAGGGCGGCCGTTCCTCTTCGGAACGGCCGCCCTTCGCGTTTCCCGGCGCGGTCCGCGGTGGCGGCCCGGGGTGGTCCGTGCGGTGCGCCGTTCGCACCTCCGCACCTTCGTGTCTCGGCGGCCGGCCTGGCCGTTCCCGTCGCGCGTGGCCGATGCGTCGGCCTTATCGCATCACGCGTTCGAAACCCTGCGGCGTGGCCGACAACCGGCCAAGGTCCCGGTCCAGGTCGGCCGGTGGGCCCTCGTCCGGCCGGGGCGCGGGCCAGCGGGTTCGCCCAGCAGTCGGAACTGACGGACCGTCAGAGGATGGCTGAATCAAGCCCCCTGTGGTCTGAATATGCCATTGGAATGTTCGTCATATGGAATCCGGCAGTAGCCTTCCGTGTCGAACCCGCCACTCGTCGTGGCGGCTCGGTCGGGTGTTCGCCCAACCCTCGACCGTCCCCGAACCTCCGAAGGAGCCCGTGTGCCGGGTATCGACGAATGCCTGTCCGGGGCGATGGCGATCGCCGGCGCCCGTGCCGCGAGCCTGATCGACTGGAGCAGCGGACTCGCCCTCGGCAGCGTCGGGGTGAGCCCCACCGGCGACCACGAGACCTCCGCCGCGGAGGCAACCGACCTGGTGCGGGCGGCGGTTGAGAGCCCGACCTTCACCGGGGCGGAGGACGTCCGGGCACCGTTGCAGGACATCATCGTCACCGCGGGCCGTAGTTACCACCTTCTTTGCTTCATCGATACCGTCTTCGACAGCCGACTCGTCCTGCACCTCTGGCTGGACCGCGTCGAGGGCAACCTCGCCGCCGCCCGCCACCGCCTGCAGGGCCTCGCCGAGGAACTGGTGCTCGGGTGACGAATCCGCTTGCGAACCATGCAGGTGGGCGCCCGGCTCCCGCCATCGTGTTTCGGCCACAGGGCCGCCCGCTCACCGAGCGCCGGGGGTGGACGTGAACGCCTTGCCCCGCCTCGCCGTACCGGTCCGACTCCCGCGGACCCCGGCCGAGACGGTCGAGCGCCTGGCCGGCGAACGCGCCACCGGCGCCCTGTCCGGCCCGGTGGGTACCGTCTACCTCGCCGAGGGTCTGGTGGTGCACGCCGAGTCCGAGCCGGCTCCCGACCTGGCCGCGCTGCTGACCGGCTGCGGCCGGATCGCCCCCGAGACCTGGCGGGAGACCGTCCGCCTGTTCGGCCCGCACGGCTCCGTCGGCGACGCGCTGATCGCCCAGAACCTGATCACCCGGGGCGAGTTGGAGCTCTGCCACCTCGGTGCGCTCTACGACGCGGCGTTCTTCCTGCTCGACTCCGCCACCGCGGGCCCCTGGCACTTCGAACCGGGCGCCCGGCACTGGCTCGGCCCGGTGACGGCGGTCGCCGCCCACCGGCTGTGCCGGGAGACCGAACGCCGCCGGCGGCTGCTGGAGCGCGTCTGGCCCTGGCCGCAGCTCGACACCGCGCCGGTCCGGCCGGCCCGGCTGCCGGACGGCCGGGACGCGTGCGCCGACCCGGGCGGCCGGGGCCTGCGCCGCCGTCCGCCCACCCGCCGCCAGTGCGAGCTGCTCGCCCACGCGGACGGCCGAAGAACCCCGGCGGAGCTGGCCCGGCTGCTCGGCCGCTCGGCGTTCGCGACGACGGTGGACGTCCGCCGGCTCGCCGCCGCCGGGCTGCTGGCCACGCCGGGGTGCGAGGCCACCGGTCGGGCGCCCACCGGTCAGACGTCCACCGATGGGGCGTCCACCGGTCGGGAGGCTCCGCGGCACGCCGCCCCGAGGCCCGGGCCGAGCGAGGCCCGGGTGCCCGAGGCGCGTCAGTACGACGCCCGTTCGCCCGGGACCCCGCCCGGGACCCCGCCCGAGACCGTGCCGGGCATCCCGACGGCCGCCTCCGTGCCGCCCCGGACCGCCGGCGGGCTCCACCGCCGAGTCCCCGGCGCCACGTTGGCCGGACTCCCGCCGGCCGGTCCCACCCGCTCCGCCCGCGCGCCGACCACGACCACGACGACGGACGCGGCGAACCCGCTGATCGCCCCCGACCCGGACATCGCGCTGCTGACCCGGGTCCGAATCCTTCTGGAGGCCCGACTTTGAACCACTCTCCGCCCGCGACCCCGCGCTCGCGGTCATGAGGCGGGCGCTCAAGCAGCGTGTCGGAAGGAGACAACTGATCGCCTTGGAGACCGAGCTGCTCGCCGAACTCCGCGCGCTCAAACACCGGGTACCGCACCTCGCGGGCGGTCTGGTGGCCAGCGTGGACGGCCTGCTGGTCGCGCACGACACCCACGGGACCGAACCCTCGGGCCTGGCGGCGATGACCGCAGCCTCGCTGAGCCTCGCACAACGGCTCGCCGACACCACCGGGCAGGGGGACTTCCGCGAGTCGCTGGTCCGTGGCGAGCACGGCTACGTCGCCACCTACGCGGCCGGCGGCAGCTGCGTGCTCACCATGCTGGCGCACCCGGACGTGAACGTCGGCCGACTGCACCTGGAGGCCCGCCGTTCCGCCCAGCGGATCGCCGTGCTCCTCAACGACGCACTCGCGCCCAAGGAACCCAGGGAGGTGGTCTGACCGCCGCCCCCGGATCCTCCCGAAACCGCCGGGGCCGGCCCCACCGGGCCGCCCCGCCCTGTCCGTCCCACCCACCCATCCACCCATCCACCTCATCTGCCGTACCACCGAACGAACTGGAGAAACGACATGACCGACGCAGCCGGCGCGCTCAAGCAGACCATGACCGTGATCGAAGGCGCCCTCGGAGCCGCCCTCGTGGACTACAACAGCGGCATGGCGCTCGCCACCCTCGACGGTCCCGGCGGGATCGACCTGAACGTGGCCGCCGCCGGGAACACCGACGTGGTCCGCGCCAAGATGCGCACCATGGACATGCTGGGCCTGCAGGACGGGATCGAGGACATCCTCATCACCCTCAGCAGCCAGTACCACCTGATCCGCCCGCTCACCGGCCGCGGCAGCAAGGGCCTGTTCCTCTACCTTGCGCTGGACAAGGGTCGGGCCAACCTGGCGATGGCCCGCCACCAGCTCACCAAGATCGAGGCCGACCTGGAGGTCTGACGGCGGGACGCCCCGCCGGGCGGCGCAGACGGGACGCCCCGGCGGACTGCCCTTCGGGCGGGCCTTCGGCCGGCCCTGGGCCCGGCCGCGCACGGGCGGCCGCGCTACGCCGTCCGGGCTACGGACCCCGCGCCGCCCGGCGCGGGGTCCGGCCGGATTGTCGGTGCCGTCTGCCAGGCTGACTGCCGTTCAGCCGAGACCACCGAAAGGGTCCCCCGTGTCGTCCACCAAGATCTTCGTCAACCTGCCTGTCCGGGACCTCGCCCGGTCCATGGAGTTCTTCACCGAGCTCGGCTACACCTTCAACCCGAAGTTCACCGACGACAACGCCGGCTGCCTGGTGATCAGCGACTCCATCTTCGCGATGCTGCTGGTGGAGCCGTACTTCAAGTCCTTCACCGGCCTGGCGATCCCGGACACCACCACGTCCGCCCAGGCGATCCTCGCGCTCGCCCTCGACAGCCGCGCGGAGGTGGACGAGCTGGTCGGCAAGGCCCTCGCCGCCGGCGCCACGGAGCCCCGCGAGGCCACCGACGAGGGCTTCATGTACGGGCGGAGCTTCGCGGACCTCGACGGCCACCTGTGGGAGGGGTTCTGGATGGATCCGGCCGCCGCCCAGGGCTGAGCGGCCCTACGGGGCCTCCTGCGCCCACTTCACCTCGCCACCGGCCAGCGCGGTGCAGACGGCGCCCTCCGGCGTGCCCACACTCCAGGGCGCGACCTGCGCGTGCGGCGGCACGGACAGCGTGCCGCCGCCCTCGAAGGCGAGCTCCAGTCCACCGGCCATCGTCACCCGTGCGGCGCCGACGGTCCGGCCCACCAGCGCGAGCAGCGCGCCCGAGGGCCGGAAGCCCAGCCCCGGGTAGAAGTGCTCCACCTCGGTCGGCGCGGCGAACCGGAAGTCGTGCTCCACCCGCACGGTCACCGGTCCGTCGAGCGCGATGTCGAGATGGACGCCGCCCGCGACCGACTCCACCCGACGGCCGACCAGTACGTCCTCGATCAGGTTCCGCATGCCCCCAGTGTGAACCACCACGGGTACGCGCCACCCCCGATCGACAAGGCGGGCGATCAGCCGGCGGGCCGGCCCCCGACCAGCTCGGCCGGGCCGCCCGCCCCCGCCCGGGCGGCGAGCGCGGCGGCCGTCCGGGCCCAGGACGACCCGGACAGCAGTGCCCGCGCCTCGGCCGGATCGCACAGCCGCCACTCCACCAACTCGTCCTCGGCCAGGCGAATCGCGGCGAGCTGGGCGTCCGTCACCACCCCGCCGTCGAAGACGTACACGAGCACCGCCGTGTCGCGCCCGCTCACCGGCTCCGCCGCGCGGCCCGGCAGCCAGTCCAGGGCCAGCAGCCGGCCCGGTGCGCGCTCCCACCCCAGCTCCTCGCGGATCTCCCGCCGGGCCGCCGTCCGGGGCAGCTCCCGGTCCGCCTCGATGCCGCCGCCCGGCAGGACCCAGTACGGCTCCTCGCCCCCGGGCTCCCACGGTTTGAGCCGAACCAGCAGCACCCGGCCGGCCGCGTCCGTGAACAGCATCCGCGCCTTGGCCCGGATCCGGGGCCGGGTGGCGATGTAGGTCGCCCGGTCCAACGGGGGCTCCTGCGTCCCGACCGCGCCCTCGGCCAGCGGCAGACCCGCCAACCGCGTGTACTCGGAGGGCGGTTCGACCGCCAGATACTCCAGGGTGTGCCCGACCGGCAGGCTCTCCTCCAACTCCAGCGGCCCGGCCGAGCGCGGCGCCCGCAGACAGGCGCCGACCCGCCGGGAGAGCCGGGGCGGCAACGCGTGCCGCGCCTGCTCCGGCGTCAGCCAGGCCCAGCCTCCGACCTCCGCCGCGTCCGGAGTGATCGCGGCAGACTGCTCCGGGGTGAGCGGCTCGGCCCAGTACAGGTGTGCCGCGATGGGCGGACGGAAGTAGTCGACCGCCCAGTCGATGCACGCCAGCGCCCCGAGCCGGGGTGTGAAGCCCAACTCCTCGGCGATCTCCCGCTCGGCCGTCCGCCGCGGCGACGCGTCCTGCGGCTCCCAGCCCCCACCCGGAACGGCCACCGGATGCCGCTGGTCGTACGGCAGCCGCACCACCAGCACCCGCCCCCGCTCGTCCGGGAACAGCACCCCGGCAGCCGCCAGCAACTCGCGTCCCTCACCCACCACGACTTCCTCCGCCCCACCACGACATCGACCCGTACCCACCCGATTCCCCACCGCGACCGTCCCCACCCCCGACCGTCGGGGTGGCGCTCCGCCCGGACCCCGCCATCCCGTCCTGTTCCGGGGCCCCTTCGAGCGCCGACAGCACCTGCCGTGCGGCGACGCCCGATCGCCGGGTGCCACCACACGCGCTTCGTCGGCGGTCCCGGGGCGACGGCTCGTCAAGGATCGCCGTCGACGCGGCGGGTGTGGGTACGTCTTGGTGCGTCTTGGCATGTTTTGACGTGTCACAGCCGTGCGCCGGGCGGTGTCCCCCTCGTGACCGCACCGAACGGGTGGGTCAGAATCGAGCGGCTGCCAACGTAGAAGGATCATGCTGTGGATGCACGTCTGAAGGATTTCGGCGACCAGGGCCGGCCGCGCGGAACAGGGGCCGAGCAGTGAGCGACCAGGCCGGCGACCAGCTCGGCGACCAGGCTGGCGACCAGCTCGGCGACCAGGCTGGCGACCAGCTCGGCGACCAGGCGACCGGGAGCTTCGTCGCCCACCGCAACCTGCTGTTCACCGTCGCCTACGAGATGCTCGGCTCGGCCTCCGACGCCGAGGACGTTCTCCAGGAGACCTGGCTGCGGTGGGTCAAGGTCGACCTCGCGCAGGTCCGGGACCAGCGCGCCTACCTGGTCCGGATCGCGACCCGGCAGGCGCTCAACCGGCTGCGCACGATGAAGCGCCGCCGGGAGACGTACGTCGGCCAGTGGCTGCCCGAGCCGATGCTCACCGCGCCGGACGTGGCCGAGGACGTCGAGCTCGCCGAGAGCGTGTCGATGGCGATGATGCTCGTCCTCGAAACGCTGTCCCCGACCGAGCGCGCCGTCTTCGTGCTGCGCGAGGCCTTCGCCGTCGGCTACGACGAGATCGCCGCCGCCGTCGACAAGAGCCCTGCGGCCGTCCGTCAGATCGCCCACCGCGCCCGACAGCACGTCGATGCCCGCCGCCCTCGCAAGAGGGTCTCCCAGCGCGAGACCCGGGCGGCTCTGGCGTCGTTCCAGCGCGTCCTCGAAACCGGGAACCCGCAGGAACTCCTCGACCTGCTCGCCCCGGGGGTCGTCCTGGTGGGCGACGGCGGCGGCGTCAAGCGGGCCGCGCTGCGGCCGATCGTCGGTGCGGACAAGGTGGCGCGCCTGCTGGTCGGCGGTCTCGGCAAGAACAACCTCCCGATCACCGTTGCCCCCACCGTGGTCAACGGCAGCCCCGCACTCCTCGTCCACCTCGACGGCGAGATCGACGGCATCATCTCGGTCAGTGTCGAGGACGACCGCATCACCGGCCTCTACTACGTCCGCAACCCCGAGAAGCTGAACCGCATCGAGACCGAGACCGCGCTCACCCTGCGGTGAGGCGCGGTGAGGCGCGGTGAGGCGCGGTGCGCCCCGCGCGTCCACGGCTTCGTGCTCCGGGCTTCGTGCTCCGGGCTTCACGCTCCCGGCCACGACCGGGAGCGCGAAGCCGTGGACGTCCGATTCGTCGCAACCGCAACAACTGCAGGGCATGGGAGGAATCCGGGAGGCCAGGGCCGCCGTCGGCCGGACAATCACGATCGCCGACGGCGGCTACCCCGGAACCGGCCTCGTCATCCCGCACCGCCCGCCCCGAGGCGGCGAACTGACCGGCTGGCAGGCCGAACACAACCACGACCACCAACGGGTTCGCGCCCGCGTCGAGCACGCCTTCGCGCGGATGAAGACCTGGAAGATCCTGTGCGACTGCCGCCTGAGAGGCAACGGTGTGCGGCACGCGATGCACGGCGTTGCCCGCCTGCACGACCTTGCTCTCACGGGATGGATCCCGCCGTATGCGGGACCTGAGAGGTCCCCGGGAGACGGCTCCCCACCTCGCAGTCTCGGAGGAGAATCAGGCGAGGCAGAACTCGTTGCCCTCGATGTCCTGCATCGTGATGCACGACTCGTTGACGCCATCGGCGCGCTGCGTCAGCACGTGTTTCGCGCCGAGCGCCATCAGCCGTGCGCATTCGGCCTCGAGTGTGGCCAGGCGCTCGTCACCCACGAGCCCGACGCCGGCCCGCACATCGAGATGCACCCGGTTCTTGACGGCCTTGCCCTCGGGAACTCGCTGGAAGAGCAGGCGCGGGGCCACACCCGAGGGATCAGTGCACGCGAAGTAGATCGCATCCTCGGGCGGCAGTGAGCGGTAGCACTCCTCCCATGTGGCGAAGCCCTCCGGGACCGTCGGCACGACGTACCCCAGCACCTCGCACCAGAATTCGGCGAGGCGCACAGGGTCCGCGCAGTCGAAGGTCACTTGGAACTCTTTGATCGTTGACATCGGCGCACAATAACAGGGGCCCTGGTCATCTTCCCAGGTCGGGAGGTCCGTACGTTGTCGGCAGGAGGCGTCTGCGACCCGCTGCCATGTCGTGCGGCCGCGGCTGCGCGCCGACGCCGCGCTCGTACCCGCCACCGCATCCGGGACGGCACCCGCCGCGGCCACCACCATGCGCCGGTCTAGGCGCGGGCGTTCGGCTCCTGGCCGCCAAGCCGACGACTGGCATGCCGACAGCCCCGGACAAGGCCCACCGCCACGACCGTCAGCACGATCACTGCCAGATCAGGCCCGTAGGAGACTTCGATGAACCCCACGGCGCCCGGGTGTGACCACACCTCGACGGAGCCTTCCGGGACGGCGTCCGCCAGCAACCCGTGCACCCACGCCAGGACCGCCCCACCGGCCACGCCCACGGCCAGCAGGGCCCCGGCGCTCATGCCCGCCCGGCGACCAGCGCGCCACCAGCCCCGGACGGTGTCCACCGCCCCGATGACCAGCGCAATCCCGAGCGCACCGGACGCGGCCATCCAGGACCCGGCAGCGGCCGCGCCCAGCACCGAAGCGGCGAGACTCCGAGGCCCCCGCCCCGCCAAGGCCTCGATGGACCCCTCGGGTGGGGCCACGCCGAGTGCCAACAGCCGGCTGACTCCGCCCAGGACCGCCAGGCCGACCGCACTCCGTGCCCACAGCACCCCGGCACCCCGGCGCCCGTCTCGTCTCCCCACCAGGTCCTCCCGGACTGCCTCGTTGCGGACGTCAACATACCAATCGGTGGATACCGGTCCACGGACGGGCCGGGAAGCGGTGGGTGGCCGTGAACGTCGGATGGCCGTGAACGTTGGGTGGCCGGGAATCCGTGGGTGGCCGTGGACCCCTACCGTGCCGCTGCACTCGTCACGCTCCGCATGCTCATCCGCCGTGCGACCGGCCGCTGCCGCGGGGGCAGCCGCCCCGCGACCCGATGCCTCACACGACCCATTTGCCGGGCGGTCCTATCGCTCCTCTCGGTCCTATCGCTCCTAGCCGAGGGAGTTGAGAGCGGCCGCTGCCGCTCGGGCCATCTGCTCGTCGTATCGGCCGGTGCCGCCCCGGATGCGGGCCAGGCCTTCGGCGGCGGCCAGGGCGAGCAGGCCGGGGAGGAGGTCGGTGCTGCGGTCGACGACCCAGCGGGTGCCCTTGGTGGCCATCCACCACAGGTCGTTGGCCAGGCCGGGAGGCGGTTCGGCCGGCTCGGCGACGGGTGCGGGTCCGAGTGGTCGGCCGACCGTGGCGAGTTGGTGGTGGAAGCCCCGGGCGATCAGGTGGTGCCCCTCCGTGCTGGGGTGCAGCCGGTCGACGCTCAGCAGCCGCCGTTCCGCCGACCAGGGCAGGTCGGCGATGTGCAGGTGCACGGCCCGGTGCCGCGCGGACAGTGCGTGCACCACGGTGTTCACCGCCCGCATCCGCCGGGCCAGCGGACGGGCCAGCGGCCGTGGCAGCCGCAGCAGCGTGCCCGGATCGGGTAGGCAGGCGGTGAGCAACACCGCACCGCCGGCGGACAGTTCGCCCAGCGTGGCATCCAACTCCAGCGTGGTGCGCCGGATGTCGAACCCGGCACGCAGGGTGTCGTTGCCCCCGACCACCACGGCGGCCACGTCGGGGCGCAGCGCCAGGGCGGCGGGCAACTGTTCCGCTGCGAGGTCGGCGGCCAGCGCGCCGCTGCGGGCGAGGTTGCTGAACTCGACGCCCGTCTCCGCCGGCGCCAGCGACCGTGCCAGCAACGCCGCCCACCCCCGCCATCCGCCGCCCACCGGGTCGCCCACCCCCTCCGTCAGTGAATCCCCGAGCGCCACGAACCGCACCGGCTCCCCGACCGGCCGGCCATCTCCGTTCGCGCCCCCCACCGTCACTGTCACCGTCTGACCTCGCACCTCGCGAGAGGCCTCCCGCCCCTCGGTCCGCAGGGTCTCGCCTGCCAAAAATATGTCGACCGGTCTACATAGTTTCGCGGGAGTGGGCTCCCGCCCGTCGCCGCCCTTGAATATGTCGACCGGTCGACATATTCCTTCTCCCGTCGCAGCATCGCCGCACCCCAAAGGCTCAAATCTATAGACCGGTCGACATATTTCCCCAGGCTGGCCCGCCTGTCCTTCGCATTCCATGTAGACCGGTCTACATATTTCACTCGCCAGCCGCGCACCCTGCCCCTCCGTCAGCTCGCTCATCGCTTTCCCCGTCCTCCCTCCTCGCCCTCCTGACCCTCCTAGCCCTGCCCTCCCGCCCTGCCCCGCCCGGACCTCCCTCCCAGCTCTCCTTTCTCGCCCCGCCCCGACCGCTCGCCCCGCCCTTCCCGCTCTCCCTGCCTCTCGCCGGAGTGGGAAGTCGGCCGGTCCGACTTCCCACTCAACGCCTCCGCTGCACCGCCCACCCCTGAACCATCGCCGGACCCCTCCACCCCGCCGCTCGCCCCAGCAACGCCCGCCCTAGCAACGCCCGCCTCACCAACGCCCGCCCGCGCACCGTGCGCGGCCAGGAACGCCTCCACCGCCGCCGGCCAGCCGAACTGTTCGGCCTGGGCGCGCGCCACCGCCCGGCGGTCCGCCTCCGGCCGCGACAACAGCTCGCGAGCCGCCTCGGCGAACCCCGCGCCACTGTCCTCGGCCGCCACGCCCGCCGGGCCGACCAGCCCGGGAAGGGCCGAGGAACGGCTCACCGCCACCGGTGTCCCACAGGCGAGCGCCTCCATGGCGGCCAGGCCGAAGGTCTCCACCGGGCCGGGCGCGAGCACCACATCGGCGCACCCCAGCAACCGGGCCAGAGCCGCGCGCCCGCCGACGTGCCCGAGGAAGTGCACCGGCAGCCGTAGCCGCCCGGCCTGGGCGGCGAGCCGCTCCCGCAACGGTCCCGTGCCGGCCACCGCCAGGACGGCCGGAAGGCCGCCCGACCGCAGCAGGGCGAGCGCGTCGAGGGCCCGCTCGGGCTGCTTCTCCGCCGACAGCCGGGAGCAGAGCACCAGCAGCACCTGCTCCGGCTCCGCGTACTGCGCCCGCTCGTACGCCCGCGCGGTCGCTGCCGACGGGCGCATGGCCACCAGGTCCACACCCAGTGGAGCCCGCGCCAGGTTTCGCACACCGAGGCGGTGGAACTCGGCGGCGGCCCAACCGGTCGTACAGACCACGGTGTCGTACGCCCGCGCGGTGCGGCCGTTGAGCCGGTCCGCCGCCGCACCGGCCAGGCCGTCCGGGACACCCCAGGTGCGCAGCAGCCCGGCGGCACTCTCGTGCGACACCATCACGGAGCGCACGCCGTGCCGCCGCGCCCACGCGCCCGTCCAGCGCAGGGTGGTGCGGTCGGAGACCTCCAAGCGGTCGGGCGCCAGCCGTTCCAGCTCGCGCGCCACCGCCCGCCGGTCGGTGAGCAGCCGGTAGCCGCCGCTGCCGGGCAGGACCGGTCCCGGCAGCGTGACGACCAGCCCCTGCTCGCTCTCCTCCTCCGCCCGCGCCGCTCCGGGTACGACCAGCACCGCCTCGTGCCCGGCGGCCAGGTAGCCCGCGCCGAGGTGTCGCAGCGCGGTCCGCAGCCCGCCCGACACCGGGGTGACGAAGTTCGCCACCCGGACGATTCGCAGCCCGCCAGTCGTGCTCATACCGTCGTCCTCATGCCGGCAACTCCTCCGCCACCACGGGCTGCACCACGGCGGGGGCCACAGCGGGAGCCACGGTCGGCGGTGCGACCGGCGGTGCGACCGGAGCCGCGGCCGATGGTGCCACCGACGGTGCGACCGGCAGGGCCACCCCCCGGTGCTCCGCCAGGACCTCCGCGTAGTGCCGCAGCAGAAGGTCCCCGACCGCCTCCCAGGTGCGGGCCGTCACCTCCGCCCGCCCGGCGCGCCCGTACGCGGCCCGCAACTCCTGGTCCCCGGCCAGCGCCGTCACCGCCCGGGCCACCGCCTCGCCGTCCCGGGGCGGGACGAGCAGCCCGGTGCGGTGGTGGGCGACGAGGTCCAGCGGACCCCCGGCGGCCGGACCGATCACCGGTACCCCGCTGGCCATCGCCTCCTGGATGGTCTGGCAGAAGGTCTCCAGCGGGCCGGTGTGCACGAAGACGTCCAAGGTGGCGAAACAGCGGGCCAGTTCGTCCCCGGTCCGGCGGCCGAGGAAGACGGCGCCGGGCATCGCGGCTTTGAGCCCGGGCGCGCTCGGCCCGTCGCCGATCACCACCACCCGGACCCCGGGCAGCGCGGAGGCCGCCGCCAGCAGGTCGAGCCGTTTCTCGGGTGCGAGCCGCCCGACGTACCCGACCAGCACCTCCCCGCCGGGTGCGAGCGCCCGGTGCAGGGCCTCGTCCCGGTGGCGCGGGTGGAAGCGGACGGAGTCCACCCCGCGCGGCCACAGCTGGACCCGGGGGACGCCGTGCGCGGTGAGGTCCTGCGCGGCGGGCGTGGACGGCGCCAGGGTGCGGGCGGCCGCGCCGTGGATGGTCCGGATGCGGTGCCAGGCGGCGGCCTCGCCGAGGCCGCGCCCGGCCCGGTAGGCGTGCGCATAGCCGGCGAGGTCGGTCTGGTAGACGGCGACGGCGGGTACGCCCAGCCGGGTGGCGACCTGCATGCCGCGCGCCCCGAGCACGAACGGGCTGGCCAGGTGCACTATGTCGGGCCGGTGCCCCGCGACGGCGGCGGCCAGCCGCCGACTGGGCAGCGCGATCCGGACCTGCGGGTAGCCGGGCAGCGGCATGGACGGGATCCGGACCACGGGCAGTTCCCCCACCCCGTCCCCGGCCCCGAAAGCCGGCTCCCCGGCATCGGGGCCGGTGCCGCCGCCCGCACCGAACGTGTGCGGCGGGCACTCGGCGCCGCGGGCGGGGGCCGGGGTGATGACGAGCGGTTGGTGGCCCCGGCGCACCAGATGCTCGGCCGTCCGCAGCACGCTGTGGGCGACTCCGTTGACCTCGGGAGGGAAGGATTCGGTGACGATGACGACGCGCATGTCAGAGTTCTGTCCGCACCCGGCGTGCACGCGGCCAAAGGGATCTGTCGTACAAACGAACGCAGGTCGGCGATTTGTACCGCCGACCCGCGTTACCGCCGGTCTGCCGGTCCGTCGATCACGGACCGCAGTCGGCAGACCGCCCGCGGCCCCGCCTCACGCGGGGCCGCACGAGACCTCAGGCCGAGCCTGCCGTCTCCTTGAGGTCCGCATAGGGCGCGAGCTTCCGGAGCGACTCGATGCTCTTGATGCATTCGTCCCGGCTCTCCTGCGGGTCGCCGGTCACCACGACGGTGCCGTTGCTCGCCTTGAGCCTGAACCGGTGCATCCCGGTCTCGTCGGTGTAGAGCTCGAACTTGCCAGCCATGACAGTGGAAACCTCTCGTTCAGGGAGCCCCCTCGAACGGCAACGTAGGCCCAAACCCCTTCTGCCGCTTGTCAGATGAGGCATTCGGGTTTCCGCCAAACGGGTCACGACCACCCCGAACGGGGCAGCTCGGGCCGGGTGCGTCCCGCCCCCGCCGTCCATCGGACGGTTGCTCCGGACGGCCGCGCGATCATCCGCCGGAGGCTGCCCTGCCCCGAACCTCCGGCCGCCGCCCGCACCGCACTCCGATCGTGATCGACATCCACCAACTCGCCGATGCCCGCGTCGATTTACCCGGAAGGAGTGAGACCCGGGACGACACGCCGAACGAGCCGCCGCCGCCCTGCCAGGATCAGGGACCGCACCAGCAGCCCCGCCCCTCGCAGAGTGCCGCCCGGCACCGCTGCCACCCGAGTACGCCCGCCGCCGGGAGGCCGCGCATCGGCCGCCCGGCCATCCGGCCTGCCCGCGCACCCCGCGCACCCCCGCCGTCCCCAAGCACCCCGCCGCCGACCCAGGGAGCAACGTGACCAAGCCCAGCGTGAAACAGACTCCGACCCCGGAGGCCCCCGAGCCCGAGGAGCACCCGGAGGAGTTCCGGGCCCGCTACCACGGCGACAAGCGCCTGGAGGCCGGGGCGTCGATCTCCACCGCCGCCATGCTGCGCCGTCTGCCCCAGCTGATCCGCCGCGCCCTCGCCCTCGCCTGGGCCGTCGACCCGCGCTCCACCGTGCTCCTGCTGCTCTGCCAGGCCGCCTCCGGAGTGTTCGGCGCGCTCGCCCTGTACTCCACCACCGACACCCTGGCCGCGCTGCTCGTCCCCGGCCCCGTCGCCGAGCACCTGCAGGCCGCCGCCTCCCCGCTGACCGTCCTCACCGTCGCGGCCGTCCTGCGCGCCGTCCTCGGCATCGCCGTCACCACCCTGTCCAGCCGGGTCGCGCCCCGCATCAACCGCGAAGCCGACCTCGCGCTCATCGAGGCCGGGTGCTCCGCCGAACTCGCCGCGTACGACGAACCGTCCTACGGGGCGAACTGGGAGGCCGCCGACCGGGGTGCCGCCACCACCCCCGACCTGCTGTCCAACGCACAGGACGTCATCGCCTCCGCCGTCTCCCTGGTCGCGGCGGCCGGCGTCCTCACCACGCTGCACCCCCTGCTCGTCCCCTTCCTGCTGCTCGGCTCCGTTCCCACCGGGGTCGCCGCGGTGCACACCGCCCGCATCCACTACCTCGCCACCGTGACGACCAGCGAGGAACGCCAGGCCCTGCGGATCTACCGCTGGTTCCTGATCGACAAGGGCCGAGCCGACCAGGTGCGTTCCGACCAGGTCACCCCGTTCATGATGCAGAAGTACCGGCAGACCGAGGCCCGGATCGTCGCCGCCACCGACGACGCCGGCCGCAGGGCCGCCAAGGTCTCCCTCCTCGCGGCCATCGGGACCGGCACCGGGTCCGCCCTGATCTGGGGCACCCTGCTGCTCCTCTTCTCCACCGGCCGCATCGACCTCGCCGCCGCCGGCTCCGCCACCTTCGCCCTGCGCACCGCGGCCGGCGGCATCCAAGGAATGGTCGGGCACGGCGCCCGCCTCTACCGCATGGGCCTGTACCTCGACGACTTCTTCCGCTTCCTGGACGAGGCCGGTGGCCACCGCATCGCCCGCGGCAGCGCCGTGCCGGGACCGCCGAAGACGATCCAGGCCACCGACCTCACCTACGCCTACCCGGGCGAGCAGCAGAAGCCCGCGCTCCGCGGCGTCACCCTCACTCTCACCGAGGGGGAGATCGTCGCCGTGATCGGGCAGAACGGAAGCGGCAAGTCGACGTTCCTCAAGCTGCTGTCCGGCCTGTACCTGACGCAGCCCGGCGGAGGGTCGATCACCTGGGACGGCGTGCCGATCGAGACGCTGGACGCGGACGGGCTGTGGCGACATGTCGCCCGCGTCCCCCAGGAGTTCGCCCGTTGGCCCCTCCCGGCCTCCGAGAACCTGCACCTCGGGCACCACGACGGAGACCCCGACGAGGCGGTGGCCGAGGCCGCCGAACTCACCGGCTTCGACGAGATCGTGGCCCGGCTGCGGTCGGGCTGGCGCACCTTGCTGGCGCAGGGCTGGCTGGGCGGGGCCGAGTTGTCGGGCGGAGGCTGGCAGCGCGCCGCCGTCGCCCGGGCCTTCTACCGCACCGCCCGCCACCCGGGCCTGCTCATCCTCGACGAGCCGACCTCCGACCTCGACCCCCGTGCCGAGCACAGGATCCTCCACGCCCTGCGCGGTTTCGCGGCTGGCCGGATCACCCTGCTGGTCACCCACAACCTCGCCAACGCCCGTCTCGCGGACCGCATCGTCGTCATGGACCAGGGGCGCATCGTGCAGACCGGAACGTGGGACCAGCTCGCCGAGCGCCGCGACGGCCTCTTCCGCGAACTCCTCGACCTCCAACGCGACCGCACCGTCCCCGGCCAGCGCCGACAGTAACGCCGCGCCCCCAGGAGCCCGTGCCCGACGGGCGTTCGGGCCACCCAAGAGACCGTGAACCAAGACCAGGGCCGGGGCCGCTGTCGGCGCAGTCGCGGGCATCGGGTCGTGGCGGGGCGGGTGAGGGGAGCTTCGCCTCGTTCGACTACTCTGACCTGCGGAATTGCTCGTTGTAGCCTCGGGGGAGACCTGTGCGCCGCCACTCCGTCATGTCGATACTCCTGGGTGCTGTTCTCGCCGGCAGCCTGTGCGCCTGCGCGGAGAGTTCCACGACCACCACGGCTGCCGCGCCCGCAACGTCCGCCGGCAGCCCGTCCTTCGATGCCCGGTCAGTCCCCTGCCCGAAGCGGAAATGGCCGCAGCCGATCCCAACTGCGGCGATTGGCAATGGCGTCGGGTACTCGATGGTCGGGGAGCTCGACTGCTTCAATGTCACGCAGGCCGTGGCCCCGGACGGTCACGATGTCCTCGACGATGACCTGTCGGTGAGCCGGAAGTTCATCATTGTCAAGATCACGCCTGACGTCGGCACCATGGTCGGGATGGACGACGAGGTGGTCCTCACCGTGGACACGCACATGCCCGGGAGCGGGCCCACCTAAATTGCCTTCCTCGGATCCTGCCGTGCCGGCGCGCGTGGGCGCACCCGGCACCCCTGCCCGGATTGGGGTGGCGGCCGCTGGGTGATCGTCCAGTGCGGGGGCGGGCGGTTGGTGTTCCACGCCACTCGTGCCTGCCGGGCCGGGTTGCTTCAATCGCCCTACCAGGACGGCGCAGACGGTGGGCCGCGGATTCGGACGCCGCGCCGGACGTTCCTACTGCGGCCCCGGTTCCCCCACGGCTGCGCGCGGACCTTCACGCCCGCGCCGAGAGGAACCAACCCAGTGATTCACCGTCAGAGCCGCCGCACCCGCCGTGCCGTGCTCACCTCCGCCGCGGCCGTGGTCGCCCTGTTCGTCACCGGGTGCGCGAGCTCGTCCGGCGCGGCTGTACCCGCGGCCGCGCCGACCGCCTCGACAGCGCCGACCACCCGGACCACCCCGGCCACCCCGACCCAGACCGCCCCCACCCCGGCCGTTCCGCTCAAGCCCGGTGAGGTGCGGGTGGCCGGGCAGGTGGACAAGCCGTACACCCTCACCCTGGCGGACCTGCGCAAGCTGCCGCTGGTCACGGTGTCCGTCACCTACACCAGCGCCAAGGGCCCGCAGGCGCACAGCTTCGACGGCGTACCGCTGCACACCGTGCTGACGGCGGCCGCGCCGCGCTTCGACCGGAGCAAGAAGAACGGCGCCCTGCGCGGGGTCGTCGCGGCCACCGGGGGTGGCGACTACCGCGCGGTGTTCGGCTGGGCCGAGCTCGACCCGGACTTCGCCAAGTCACAGGTGCTGCTGGCCGTTTCGCAGGACGGCACGCCCTTCGACGACGCCGCAGGGCCGAGCCTGGTGGTACCGCAGGACACCAAGGGCGGGCGCTACGTCTCCGAGCTCAACCAGGTGTGGGTCGGAACCGTTGACCAGGCGGTCGACGGTGGCCGCTGAGCCGGACGCGGCTGGGCGCGCCACCGCGGGTCGGCCGGTGGCCCGGCGGGCCCTGCTCGGTGCGGGCGGCCTCGTGGCCCTCGCCGGGGGCGGCGCCGCGGCCGACCCCGTCCAGCGGGCCCGGATCGTTGTCACGGCTCCCGACGCACCGGGCTGGTTGGCGGGCGGCTCGTACGTGGTCGTGCGGCGAATCCGGATGCTCCTCGACCACTGGGACACTCTCCCCCTGGACCACCGCGAACAGGCCGTCGGCCGCCGGGTCGCCGACGGCGCACCGCTGACCGGCGGCACCGAGCACACCCCGGCCGACCTCGGCGCCGCCCGCCCCGACGGTGTCCCGGTGATAGCCGCCAACGCGCACATCCGGCTGGCCGCGCCCGCCTCCAACGACGGCGCGACCATGCTGCGGCCCAGCTGGTCGTACTACGACGGCCTGCGCCCCGACGGCACCCCGGACGCGGGGACGCTCTTCACGGCCTGGCAGGCGGACCCCCGGACGGGGTTCGTCCCCGTGCAGCGACGCCTCGCCCGCACCGACGGCCTGGGCCGGTACGTGGTCCACGAGGCGTCCGCCTTGTTCGCCGTCCCCGGCGGCGTCGAGCCGGGGGACTGGGTGGGGCGCGGCCTGCTGGCCCCCTGAGCCGGGCGGGCCGCGGGACCCGGCGCGGGGCCTGTCGGCGCCGTCTCCTACAGTCGGGCACCATGACGACCCTGCTGATCGATGCCGGGCCGGTGCCCGACGACGCCCTGGTGACCCGCATCGGAGGCCTGCCCCTGGCCCCGCCCGGCACCGGATGGCCCCGCTGCGCCTCCTGCGGCGGGCCGCTTCAGTTCCTCGCCCAGCTCCTGCTGGACGAGAACGGCCCCGATGCCGGTGTCCTGGCGCTGTTCGCCTGTCAGAACGACCCGGGTGGCTGCCAGGACTGGAACCCCGCCTCGGGTGCCAACCGCGCGCTGCTGTTCGCCGCCCCCGGCCTGGAACAGATCGCACTGCCCGACCTCGACGAAGACGAGGACGAAGACGACGAGGACGAAGAGGACGACGAAGAGGACGACGACGAGGATGACGACGAGGACGACGACGACAGCGTCCTCGTCCTGGGCGCCGTCCGCGCCGCCGCCCGGTACGACAGCGGCGAGCCCGACTACGGCAGCGCCCGCACCGCCTGGGCGGATCGGACCGGACGCTCCCGCAGGCAGGTGCTGGGCCAGGTCGGCGGTACCCCGTCCTGGCTCCAGAACGACGAGACGCCCTCCTGCCCGTCCTGCGCCGGCGCCATGCCGCTGGCCGTCCAACTGGAGGAGGGCCCCGACCCCCTGAGCGCCATGAACTTCGGCAGCGGGCGCGGCTACGCCTTCGCCTGCCCGCCGTGCGGCCGCGCCGTGTTCCTCTGGCAGTGCTGAGCGGACGGTGCCCGCGGAGCCGCTGGTCGGCCGACGGGGCAAGATGCCGAAACGGGGACCGGGAGGCCCGGCTGCGAACGGATCCCGGACCGCATCGGTGTCCTGCTGGAGGCCCTGGCGGACCTGGGGTTGCCCTACACCGTCGAGTTCGCGGACACCGAGGGACGCGAGCACCTCTACCGGTCCGAACCGTAGACGAAACCCCGCGCTGAGCCCCGCGTCGGCCCCGCCCCAGCCCCGCGCCCGCGCCCGCGCCGGGAGCCCACGGCCTCACGGCCTCACGGCGCCCGGCGCAGGTCCCCGGTGGACTAACCGGCCGTCAGCGGGTAGTGGTCGGAGAGGTCCTGGTAGGTGTAGCTCTTGCCCCAACTGCTCACCGTCCACGGCGCGCTGTGGGAACGGACCACCGTGTTGGTGTAGGTGGCAGGCCGCGCGTGGTCGGCACGGTAGAGGACGTAGTCGAGGTCCTCCTTCGGCTCACCGGGGTACCGGTAGGCGGCGATCGAGTTGTCGACCGTGTCGAAGGAGTACGGCCAGCCCGTCCGGGTGTCGGCCGGTGCGACGTTCGCGTTGGCGAGCAGCGAGGGGTACTCGGAGCCGTGCGAGTCGATGTTGAGGTCGCCCGCGATCAGCACCGGCTCGGCGGCCGGGATGTTCTTGCCGTCGATGAAGGACCGCATCGTCTGCAGCTGGGCCGCCCGCACCGCCGCCGGCTGTCCGGCCGAGCACCCGGTGTCGGTGGACTGCAGGTGCGTGCCGATGACGTGGGTGCGCACGCCGTTGACGTTCAGCACGGCGTAGACGAAGCCCTTGTTCGACCACCAGTCGCTTCCGCAGGCGTCCTTGAAGACGTACTGCTCCTTGCGCAGGATCGGCCACTTGCTGAGCAGCGTCACCCCGCCGTCCTCCGGGGTGCTGGAGGAGAAGCTGCCGCCGGTGGCGTCCCAGCCGCTGGTGGACCGGCCGACGACCGGGGTGTGGTACGGGTACGCACCGGAGGCCTGTGCGGTGAGCAGGTCGGACGCGGCGTTGTCGAAGGCCTCCTGGAGCACGACCACGTCGTGGCCCTGGAAGACGTCGGCGGCGGGGATCGCCTTGGCCCGGTAGTCCTGGCCCCAGTTGGGGTAGAGGTTCTTGCTCATCAGGAAGACGTTGTACGTCAGGACGTTGAGCGCCGGCACGGAACCGGCGGCACCAGCGGCACCAGCGGCACCAGCGGAAGCAGCGGAACCGGCGGCAGCCCCGAGAGCGGGAGCGGCCGAGGCGCCCGGCGCGGCGGCCAGCGGGGCGAGCAGGGTGGCGGCGGCCGCGCACGCGGCGGCGAGTCGCGAACCGCGACGGAGGGTGGCGGGAGTTGGCATGCGCGCAGTCAACGCGCCGTCGACCACGCCCGGCAAGACTTCTGACGAGAACCGTGTGAACTCATCGGTAACTCAGAGATGTCTGGCCAACTCCCCCTCCTCCCGATCGACTTGCCTGGACAACTTGCCCGGCCACCACATGTGCCGGTCCAGGTCCATGGTCAGCGCTGTCACCAGCACCGAGCGCACCACCAGGGTGTCCAGCAGCACGCCGAGCGCCACCGCGAAGCCGATCTCGGCGAACCCCACCACCGGCAGCGTCCCCAGCACCGCGAAGGTGCTGGCCAGGATCAGCCCGGCCGAGGTGATCACCCCGCCGGTCGCGGCCAGCCCGGCCACCGCGCCCTTGCGGGTGCCGTGCTGGGCGGACTCCTCCCGTACCCGCGTCATCAGGAAGATGTTGTAGTCGATCCCGAGCGCGACCAGGAAGACGAAGACGAACAGCGGGAACGCGCTGTCCTCGCCCTCGAAGTGGAAGACGTGCTCGAAGAAGAACACGCTGATGCCGAGGGCCGCCGCGTAGCTCAGCACCACCGTCGCGATCAGCACCAGCGGCGCGGTGACCGCCCGCAGCAGCAGCGCCAGGATCACCAGCACCACGCCCAGGACCAGCGGGATGATCGCCCGGTTGTCGTTCGTGGCGGCCCGGCCGGCGTCCAGGATCACCGCGGTGCTGCCGCCCACCTGGGCGTCCGCGCCGGGTACGGCGTGCACGTTCGCGCGCACCCGGTCCACGGTGTCCTTGGCGGCCTGGCTGTCCGGCGGATCGGCCAGGGTGGCCTGGAACAGTGCCTGTCCCTCGTGCGTCACGGGCTCCGAGGTGCCCGCCACGCCCTGCGTCGCCTGCGTCACGGCCCGCACGGTGCCCGCGGTGTCCGCCGTGCCGATGACGGTCAGCGGGGCGCCCGTCCCGCCGGGGAAGTGCTGCTCCAGCACCTGCTGGCCGACCACCGAGTCCGGTGTGCCGGTGAAGGAGCCCGCCGTGCTCAGGCCGGTGGCGTTCAGCGACACCAGCCCCACGCAGCAGGCCGCCAGCGCCAGCGCGGTGCCCACCCAGACCTTGCGCGGCCGGGCGCCGATCCACCCGCCGATGTGCGCCCAGCGGCCGGACCTGGTCGGCTCCGGCGTCCCGTACCCGGGCTTGACCGGCCAGAACACCCAGCGGCCCATGATCACCAGCAGGGCCGGCAGCAGGGTCGTCATGGCGGCCAGGGCCACCACCACACCGATCGCGCAGACCGGGCCGAGGCCGCGGGTGGAGTTCATCTCGGCGACCAGCAGGCAGAGCATCGAGGCGATCACCGTCGCCGAGGAGGCCAGGATCGCCGGGCCGGCCCGGTGCAGGGCGAAGGCCATCGCCTCGTGCCGGTCCTCGTGACGTCTCAGCTCCTCGCGGTAGCGCGCGGTGAGCAGCAGCGCGTAGTCCGTCCCCGCCCCCAGGACCAGCACGATCAGGATGCCGGCGCTCTGCGCGTTGACGGTGAGCCCGCTGTGTTCGGCCAGCAGGTAGATGACCGCCTGCGCGACCACCAGCGCCCCGGCCGCGGAGATGAGCGGCAGGGTCCACAGGACCGGGCTGCGGTAGGTCAGCAGCAGCAGGACGATCACGACGCTGACGGTGGCGAACAGCAGGGTGCCGTCGATGCCCGCGAACGCCTCCGCCTGGTCGGCGCCCACCCCGGCGGGGCCGGTGACGTGGGTGGCCATGCCGTTGCTGTCGGTGTCCGCGGTCGCGCGCAGGCTGTCCACCGCCGGACGCAGGTCCTGCCAGCCGCCGGTGCCGATGTCGATCGGCACGATGGTCTGCATCGCCTGGCCGTCCGTCGACACCACCGGGCCGATCACCGGGCCCACCACGTGCGGGGCGGTGGCGAAGGCCGCCGCGTCCCGGGCGGCCTCGGCCCGGTCGGCGATCGTGATCCCGCTGTCGCGCTGGTACACGACCACGGCCTGTGCGGTGTCCACCGGCTGGAAGGCGCGCTGCTCGTTGAGGACCTGGGTGGACTCCGCGTTGCCGGGCAGCCAGCTGGAGGCCTGATTGTCCTCCGCGTCGGTGAGTTTGCCGGCCAGCGGGCCCGCCACCACCAGCAGGACCAGCCACAGGGCCAGCACCACCCACTTGCTGCGCCGCCCGCACGGCAGTGCGGCCAGTCTCCGGATCGGGCTCATCGGGAAACCCCCAGGGCCTCGGGCATCAGTCGTCCCAGCCTCCCACCGCCCCGGCGACCCGGCAGCCCGGGGCGGCCGGCCCAGGGGGCCACCCGCACGGGGGAGCCCCGCCAAGTCCTAGATCGGGACGGCGGCCCGCTCGCGCAGCTCCTTGAGCAGCGCGATGTCCAGCGCGTGGCCGGCTCCGTCGCCACCGTGCTTGCGGTCCGGGGTCTCGACGATCAGCGGGACCCCTGCCGTCTCCGGGTGCTCGAACAGCTCCCGGAACGGCTCCGCGCCGATCCGCCCGGCGCCGATGTTGGCGTGGCGGTCCTTGCGTGCGCCGACCACGTCCTCCGAGTCGTTGGCGTGGATCAGCCGCAGCCGCCCCGGCCCGGCGGCCGCGACCAGCGCGTCCAGCGCCTCCCGGACACCGCCGGGGGCGGCCAGGTCGTGGCCGGCCGCGAAGGCGTGACAGGTGTCCAGGCAGACCCCGACCCCCGGGTGGCCGTCGAGCGCGTCCACGTACTCGGCGAGGTCCTCCATCCGCGAGCAGAGCGAGCTGCCCTGACCGGCCGTCGGCTCCAGCAGCAGGGGCGCCGTCCCGCCGAGCGCGTCCAGCTCGTCCAGCAGCGGGCGGACGTCCGCGCGGACCTGCGCCATCGCCTCCGCCCGCCGGGAGCCGCCGCCGGGCGCCGAACCGACCGCCGAACCGGTGTGCACCACCACGCCCAGCGCGCCGATCGCGTGCCCGCGCAGCAGCGAGTGCCGCAGCGAGGCGATCGAGTGCTCGCGGGTCGCCGCGCTGTCCGAACCGAAGTTGATCAGGTACGGCGCGTGCACGTACGCGGGGATGCCCTGCTCGGCGCAGGCGGTCCGGAACTCCTCGTCCTGCGCCGGGTTGCCCGGGGGAGTGGCCCAGCCGCGCGGGTTCGCCACGAACACCTGCACCGACTCGGCGCCCACCCGCCGCGCGTACGCCAGCCCCGTCCCGGCCAGCCCCCGGGCCGCCACCGGCACGTGGGCGCCGATCGGATTGCGGACGGTCACCACGGACGGCGGAGCGGTCGTCGGGAGGGCGGGCGGAGCGGCGGTGTTCATGGCCCCGAGCATGCCACGCCGCCCCGACCCGGCCGGCACCGGGCGACGGTGCCACCACCGGGGCGTCCTCTGTACCCGATCGAGTGAAACCCGGACCCGAACGTTAGGCCGGGCAGCCCCCGGGTAGTTACCAGACGTGACCGACCCATGACCCAGCGGAGGCATCCATGACCACGGTCGAGCCCGTCGAGACGGTGGACCTGCGCGCCGCCCAGCTGGTGGGGGACCCGTTCGCCGCCTTCTCCCGGATCCGCGAGCGCGCCCCGCTCGCCCGCGGGACCATCCCCGGGGTGGAGCCGGTCTGGATCGCCACCCGTTACGAGGACGTCCGCGCCGTGCTCACCGACCCGCGCTTCGTCAACGACGCCGCGAACGTGCCCGGCGCCGCGCCCGCCCACCGCACCGAGCAGGTCTGGCGGGCCCGCGGCCTGCCGCCGGAGTGCGAGCAGTACCTGCGCGCGGGCGTATTCGACGCGGACGGCGCCGAGCACCGGCGTCTGCGCGGGCTGGTCCACCCTTCCTTCACCGCCGGCACCGTCGGCCGGCTGCGCCCGCGGATCGAGCGGCTCGCCGAGCAGTACGCCCACGCCCTGCGGGAGCACGCCGACGAGGCCGGCGTCGTCGACCTGATCGCCCACTTCGCCTACCCGCTGCCGGTCACCGTCATCTGCGAGCTGCTCGGCATCCCCGAACCGGACCGGCCGCAGTGGCGCGAGTGGAGCTCCTACCTCGGCCGCGGCGCCGGGCCGGGGCTGGACGACGCGCTGCGCGCGATGATCGAGGCCGCCCGGGAGCTGATCGACCGCCGCCGGGCCGAGCCCGGCGACGACCTGGTCTCCCGGCTGGCCGCAGCCGAGGGCGGCACGCTCGACCCGGTCGAGACCGTCTCGCTGATCCTCAACCTCATCGTCGCCGGCCACGAGACCACCGCCACCCTGATCGGCAACGGCATGGCCGCGCTGCTCGCCCACCCCGGGCAACTCGCCCTGCTGCGCGCCGATCCCGGCCTACTGCCCGCCGCCGTCGACGAGCTGATGCGCTGGTGCGGCCCGACCCTCGGGGCGCTGCCGCGCTACGCCACCGAGGACCTCACCCTGGCCGGCACGCTGATCCGCAGGGGCGAGGCGGTGATGCCGATCCTCGCCGGGGCCAACCACGACCCCCGGGTGTTCGCCGAGCCCGAGCGCCTCGACGTCTGCCGGGCCGCCGCGCCGCACCACGAGGTCCACCTCGGCTTCGGCCACGGCGCCCACCGCTGCATCGGCGCCGCGCTCGCCCACGAGGAGGCCGTCGTCGCCTTCGGCGCGCTGCTGCGCAGCTACCCCGACCTCGCCCTCGCCGTCGACCCGGACGCCATCGAGCGCGGGCCGAACCCGGTCGCCTGGCACCTCGCCGCCCTGCCCGTCCGCCTCTGACCCTCCGCCTGCGCCACCTCGGTTCTGACCCTCCGTCGCCCCGCCTCCCACGCCTCCATGCCCGCGCCCGACCGCCCATGCGGCCGGGCGCGTCGCCATGCCCGCCGCCGGACGCCGCCGCCCTGCCTACCTGCCTTCCCGCCGCCACCCCGCCACCCGCTCCGGCCACCCCCGCGACCCCCGGTCGGCCCCCACACCCGCAGGCCAGTTTTCAACCCGCTCGCCCGCCGCGCTACCACCACTGGCCGACGCTCCGTCAGTCCCGCAGCCCAGCCCTGGTGGCGGGGCCACCGGTGCGCCCATAGCGTCGATTCGGCCGACAGTCCCACCGGCCGTCATCCTCCGCTCACATCGCGTCACCGCGCCGGCGTCCCGCGAGCGCGTAAGAAAGCAGGTCACCACTCATGCCCACGCGACGGGTCCACCACCTCGCCGCCGCCACCGCCGCGGCCCTGACCACCGCTCTGACCACCTCGCTCGCCACCCTCGGCACCGCGCCCCCGGCCCACGCCGCCGACGCCCTGCACCTGGTCCAGCCGGGCGAATCGATTCAGCAGGCCGTCGACGCCGCCCAGCCCGGCGACACCGTCCAACTGCTGCCCGGCACCTACCGGGGCAGCGTCCGGATCACCACCGCGGGCCTCACCCTGCGCGGCGCGGGCGCGGAGAGCGTGATCACCCCGGGTGACACCGCGGACGGCAACGCCTGCGCCGCCGCCGGCCACGGCCTCTGTGTCGTCGGCACCGAGGGCCACCCCCTCGCCGACGTCCGGATCGAGGCGCTGGCCGTCACCGGCTTCCGCAAGAACGGCATCGACGCCAGCGGGACCACCGGTATGACAGTCCGCGCCGTCCAGGTGCACGACAACGGCCAGCAGGGCATCAGCCAGGAGCGCTCCACCCGGGCCGTGATCGTCGGCAACGAGTCGACCCGCAACGGCCAGTCCGGCGTCTTCCTCGCCAACAGCGTGGACAGCGAGGGCGGCGCCCTCAGCACGGACGGCACCGTGGTCAGCGGCAACGTGCTCGCCGACAACCGGATCGGCGTCACCGTCCGGCGCCTGCGCGACCTGAGCGTCGAGCAGAACGAGATCCACGGCAACTGCGGCGGTGTCTTCATCGTCGGCGACGAGGGCGTGCCGCGCGCGGGCGCGCTGACGGTCACCCGGAACCGGGTGGTCGCCAACAACAAGTACTGCCCGCCCAACCCCCGGCTGGACTACATCCAGGGCACCGGCATCCTGCTCACCGGCGCCGAGCAGACCACGGTGACGGACAACCAGGTCAGCGGCAACGTCGGGGCCTCGCCGATGTCCGGCGGCATCGTCCTCTTCCGCAGCGTCGTCGGCGTCGCCAACGCCAGCAACACCGTCACCGGCAACCTCGTCCTCGGCAACGGCCCGGCGGACCTCGCCGACCGCGACACCGGCACCAGCAACTCCTTCGCGCGCAACCACTGCGTGGTCTCCGAGCCGGCCGGCCACTGCTGACCAGGCCCGCCCCGAACCGGCCACCGCACCCCACCACCCCCAGCCCTGCCCCGCCCCGCCCCCAACCGAAAGACGGCACATGACCACCGCACCCGCCACCACCCCGCAGGCAGCGATGCGCCTGCGGGAGCTCGTCTTCGGCGCCGCCTGCGCCGCCGCCGTCCGTGCGGCCGCCCGGCTCGGCGTCGCCGACGCGCTCGGCGACACCCCGACCACCGTCACCGACCTCGCGGCCGCGCTCGACACCGAGCCCAAGCCGCTGCGCCGCCTGCTGCGCGCCCTCACCTGCTACGGCATCTTCACCGAGGTCGGCGACGACCGCTTCGAGCACACCGAGATGTCCCGCCTGCTGCGCGAGGACGCGCCCAACAGCCTGCGCTACATCTCGCTCTGGTGCACCGAGCCGTGGACCTGGGAGGCCTGGCCGAAGCTGGACGAGGCCGTCCGCTCCGGCCGCAACGTCTTCCCCGAGCTGTTCGGCAAGGAGTTCTTCGACTACCTGCACAGCGAAGGGGGTGACTCGGCCAAGGTCTTCGACAAGGCGATGACCACCTCCAGCCGGCAGTCCGCCGCGGACTTCGCCGACTACCTCGACCTCACCGGGATCGACTCCGTGGTCGACATCGGTGGGGGCCAGGGCCACGTGCTGGCCAGCCTGCTGGAGAAGCACCCGGCGCTGCACGGCACCCTGCTCGACCTGCCCAAGGTGGTGGCCGGCGCGGACCCGCGGCTCCGCGAGGGCGGCGCGTTCTCCGCCCGGGCGCGGCTGGTGCCCGGCGACTGCCGGGTGGACATCCCGGTCCGCGCCGACCTCTACATCATCAAGAACATCCTGGAGTGGGACGACGCCAGCACCCGGCGCACCCTCGCCAACGTGGTCGCGGCGGCCCGCCCGGGCGCCCGGGTCGTGGTGGTCGAGAACCTGGTCGACGACAGCCCGTCGATGCGCTTCACCACCGCCATGGACCTGATGCTGCTGCTCAACGTCGGCGGCGCCAAGCACTCCAAGGAGAGCATGGTGCGGCTGATGGAGGAGGCCGGCCTGGACATCGCCGAGGTCCGCCCGGTCAACCCGTACCTGCACGCCTTCGAGGCCACCGTGCGCGGCTGACACCCGCCGCAGGGCCGACAGGACGACGGACCGCCCGCACCGGATCGGTGCGGGCGGTCCGTTCGTCGCGACTCGTGGTCGCCCGGCCTCGGCGAGCGTGGTCGCTCAGGCCTTGTGCGAGGACTCCAGGTGGGCGAAGACCACCACGTTGTCCAGGTAGTCCTTGCGCTTCTTGTCGTAGGTGCCGCCGCAGGTGATCAACCGCAGCTGGGCGTCCGGGGTCTTCCCGTAGACCTTCTGGTCGGGGAACGCGGACTTGGCGAAGGTCTCCACGGAGTCCACCGAGAAGACGGCGACCGTGCCGTCCGCGCGCGACACCTCGACCTTGTTGCCGGGCAGCAGCAGGCTCAGCAGCAGGAACACCGCAGGGCCCTTGGCGGTGTCCACGTGCCCGGCCACCACGGCGCTGCCGCGCTCGCCGGGGGTGGCGCCGCCGCGGTACCAGCCCACCAGGTTCTTGTCGTCCGGAGGCGGCGCGTCGAGCTGCCCGCCGGGGTTCAGCGTCAGCTCGGTGAACGGCGCGTCGACGCCGATCTGCGGAATCCGCAGCCGGGTCGGCTTGGCCGACTTCAGAACCGGCGCCGCGGGCGCGGCGGGCGTCGCCTTCGGAGCGGCCGCGGCAGCGGCCGCCGGGCCCGCGCCCGGTACGGCGGGGGCGGAGGCCGCCGGGGGAGCGGCCTGGACCGGCTCGGGCGCGGACGAGGGCGCCGTGTCGACCGAGTTGTACATCACCAGCAGACCGACCGCCGCCGCGCCCACCCCCGCGCGCAGCAGCCGGGACGTCCCATGGACCACACCGGCCATCACTCACTCCTCCCGTCCGGTGCGTGCACCGCCCCCGGCGCCCCCGCCGTGGCCGACGCGGTGAGGCGGCGGCCACGGCGGGGAGGCACGGGGAGCGGCGCCGGGTCAGACCGCGGCGCCCGCGGTCCGGCGACCGCGGCGCAGCGCGAGGGCGCCGGCCCCGAGGCCGCCGAGCAGCAGCACGGCACCCGAGGCGAGACCGCCGCCGGACAGCGCGAGGCCGCCACCGCCGGTGTGCACGCCACCGTGCGGGGCCTTGTACTCCTCGGCCTTGGACTCGCCCTTGGACTCACCCTTGGACTCGCTCTTGGAGTCGGACTTCGATTCGGACTTCGAGTCGGCCTTGTGCTCCTCGCCCGAGGAGCCGCTCTGCTTCTCCTCCCAGGTCTTCTGGCCCTCCGGGCTGGCGGACTTCTCCTGCTTCTCCTGCCAGGTGAGGTTCGCGCCCTGGTCGGGGGTGCCGTCCGCGAAGGCGAGGGGGGAGCCGACGGCCAGGACGGCGGCGACGGCCGCTCCGGCGAGCAGCGTGCGAGTACGTGCAGAACGCATGAGGGTGATCCTTTTCCGGCGCCGGCCGCGACTGCCGACAGGTCGTCTGGCAAGGGGACTCGCGGAGGTGCGCCTGATCCACCGTCAACCACCGTGGTGGCCGCTGCCACCGGAGGGAGGCGGTGACGGGCGCCGACGTGCGCCCTTCGAGTGGACTCCCGGGGATGTTCACCCGGCTGGCCCGGCGATCCGAGTGATTCCCGTCCGGGGAGGTCTGATCGGGTGCCCCGGGGTCTCCCGGGGCAGGGCCGCCGCCCGGATCAGTGCAGCTGTTGCACACCCGCGCTGTCACGGGCGAAGACCAGGCGGGTGTCGGTGGGGAGGTAGCGCTCCTTCAGGGTGAAGGCGGTGGGCGTGCCGGCGACCGGGGCGTCCGGCGGTTCGAGGGAGAGGGCGTACGTCTTGGCGCTGTCCGTCTCGTTCTCCAGCTGGAGCCAGCCCGTGAAGCCGGCGGCGGGGAAGGTGCCGGTCGCGGTGACGGTCACGGCGGATGCCGTCCGGGTGAGGGTGAAGGACGCCGTGCCCGGCTGCAGGCGCTTGTGCCCGCTCGTGTGCCAGCGGCGGAAGAGCGCGATCCACTCCTCGGGCCACGGCCCGCCGTCGGCGTCCGGCGGCATACCGGCGCCGTCGATCCGGGCGAGGATGTCGTCGGCGTTCTCGACGACGGAGTCGAAGTCCCAGAGGTCGACCGCGAAGGCCATGTGCTCGCGGTCGGTGGCCCGGAACATGGGTCGGATGTGGAGCTCGAAGACGGGAGTGCGCATATCAGCTGTAGACCTCCATCATGACGTCCTTCAGGGCCACTTCCCCGACCAGGCCCGGCGGGTGCTGGGGCAGCCCGGTGGAGGTGGGCGAGGGGAGGTACTGAAGGGTGAGTACGTGCGTTTCGGGGGCGGAGGGCGACGCCGCGAGGACCGCGGTGACGTCGAAGCGGGCCGTGCAGGCGGTCGGGTGGTGCGGGTGCGGGTGGGCGTCGCCCGGGTGGCCGGGGTGTCCGTCCCCGTGGCCGGCGGGTCCGCCGCCGTGGTCGTGTTCGACGGCGCCGTGGTGCGCCTTCCACAGCGCGGCGTAGCCGACGCCGTAGCGCTCCGCGAACTCCGGGTCCTCGCCGCGGAACGCGACGTCGGCGGGGTGGACGAAGCCGCGCACCACGTAGCTGCCGGTCACCGGGATCCTCAGTTCGTCGAGCCGCACGACCACCCTCCGCCCGCGGGCGGGCGGGGCCGGGAGGCCGAACCGGGCCCGGGAGGTCTCCCGCAGCTCGGTCGTGAGGTCGGTCGAGGAGTCCAGGCCCAGCGGCCGGGTCGCCAGCAGCGTGCGTGCGACGGCCGGCGGGGTCGCGGTGCCGAAGGCCGCCGCGAGCTGCGCGGTGTACTCGTAGGCGTAGTCCAGCGCCGGGGTGTCCGCGAAGTCCGCCACCTTGTGCCGTGGCTGGGAGAGGAAGCCGCGCAGGTCGCGGGTGGGTGAGGTGGGGGCGGGCGACCCGTTGCGCCGCTGCCACTCGGCCCAGAGCAGGTCGAGGAAGCTGTGGAAGCTGAAGTAGATCGGGTCCAGCGCCGCCGTCTCCGGGTCCGCCATCAGGCCGCCGATGAAGTCGGAGTGCATGAAGTTGTGCGGCCCGAGCTCCAGCCGCCCGTAGTCGCCGCCCGGGTGGGCCTTCGGGTAGCCGCCGAACGCGCCCTGGTCGGTCTCGGCCGTCACGATCCGCAGGGTGTCGGGCGGCAGTCCCACCGGCGCCTCGCTGCGTCCGTCGGCGAACAGCCCGGGCGTGGCGAACGCGGGCGGGAACTTCCCGCCCGGCTGCGGGTGCAGCCAGTCCCAGTACGGCACCGTGACGTTCGCCGTCCGCGGCGGGTCGGACTCCTGCAGCAGCCGCTCGAAGTACCAGAGGTGTGCGCGGTGCCAGGGCAGGAAGAGGTCGCTGCCGTGCTCGCAGGGGCCCACCAGCTGGTCGTTGTGCAGCGCGGCCTGGTGGTCGTACCCGCTCGGGTCCGCCGGGTCCGCCGCGGACCGCGCGCGCAGGATCCCGAGCGCGTGGACGTAGTCGTCCAGTTCCGCAGGGGCGAGGGAGTTGATGTCGCGTCGGCTCTTGGCCATGGTGGCACCTCCGTCGCGGAACAACGTATGCGAACCGGATGGCCGCTCCCGGTAGCCGGTCCGGTGCGGCGTGTTCGGCGCGGCGCCCGCCCCGGGGTGCTGCGGGCGCTGCCGCGTCCGCCCCGGCGCTCTGTGATGCGCCGGGCTGCGCCCCTGTCCGCGGCGGAGTTCCGGTGGTGACATGGACGCGACAACCCATCGGCGGTCCGCACGTGGGGGTGCGTGGCCCTGGGCCGGTGGGCGAGCGGAAGGAAACGCCCGTGACTATACGCATGCTGGCCGTCGCCGGTGCAGCGGCTGCACTGCTCGGCTCCTCGGTCCTCGGCGGCGCCGGCGGCGCCGCCACCACCGGCTGGAGCACGCCTCCCCCGGACAAGATCGTCATCGACGTGGCCACCGTCAACGGGTCCGGCTGCCCGGCCGGGACGGCCGCCGTCGCCGTCTCCCCGGACAACACGGCCTTCACCGTCACGTACAGCCAGTACGTCGCCCAGGTGGGTGTCGGATCCAAGCCCACCGACTTCCGGAAGAACTGTCAGCTCAACCTGAACGTCCACGTCCCGCAGGGCTTCACCTACGCGATCGCCTCCGCCGACTACCGGGGCTTCGCGCACCTGGAGAAGGGGGCGAGTGCCGTGCAGAAGGCCAACTACTACTTCCAGGGCTCGCCCCAGACCGCCTCGCTCAGCCACCAGTTCACCGGGAGGCTCGACGACAGCTGGCAGGCGACCGACAGCGTCGCCGTCGCGGCCCTGGTCTGGGCGCCCTGCGGGGAACTGCGCAACTTCAACATCAACACCGAGCTCCGGGTCAGCGCCGGCACCTCGGACCAGACCCGGACCACCAGCTTCATGACCATGGACTCCACCGACGGCAGCATCAACACCGTCTACCACCTCGCCTGGCGGCAGTGTCCCTGAGCTCCGCCGAACCGCCGGGGCCGTCGTCGAACGGACCGTAGGGCGGCCCGACGCCCGAGGGGACCGCCCCGGCCGCTGCCGGGTCGGTCCCCTCGGGGGAGGCGGGGTCAGTTGAGGCCGGCGCCGCGCTCCCAGCGGTAGAACTCGCGTGCCATGGCGTCCTTGGGCTCGCGCCAGGTGAGCGGGTCGAACGCCTGGACGTAGGCGGTGAGGCGGTCGCTGACGTCCCGGAACTCCGGGTGCCCGGCCACCTTGGCCACGGCCGGGCCCGGCGGTCGGTCGGCCTCGATCAGATGCAGGTAGACATCGCCGAACTGGAACAGGCTCCGGCCGGTGACACCGATCAGGTGCGGCAGTTCGCCCCGGTCGGACTCGGCGAACACCTCGGCGATGCCCTGGGCGGCGTCCGGCTTCATCCGGGCGACGATGAGGGCGCGATGCATCGGGCTCATGCGTCCCCAGCCCTCTTCTCGACCTTCTCGCGGATCAGCTGCAGCTGGATCCGCGAGTTGCGGTTGATGTGGTTGACCATGCCGTCGTCGTCGACGGGCGCGGTCGGCTTCATCGCGAAGTCCTGGATCCAGCGCATCCTGGTGCCGGCCGGGACCTCCGCGTACTCCCAGCGGATGTCCATGAACTCGAACGGGCCGGGCTCGACCCGGCGGGCGCGCACCGCGAGCGAGGAGCGGTCGGTGGTGCGCTCGGAGACCCAGCTCCACACCTGGCCGTTCTCGTCGGGGTGCATGGTGAGCCGGAACGTGACGCTGTCGCCCTCGCGCTCCAGCACCTCGACCGAGGCGTACTCGCTGAACAGCTGCGGCCAGTTCTCCAGGTCGTTGGTGATCTCCCAGACCAGGTCGAGCGGCGCGGCGATGACGATCTCGTTGTCGGTGTGTCCGGGCATCTCAGGCACCCGCCTTCGTGGCGAGCGAGGAGTTGACCAGGTCCAGGAACTCGGCCGGGGTCTTGGCCGACTCCGCGCCGTTGGTGACCTTCAGGCCGTGCCGGTTCTCCAACTCGCCGACCACGCCGAGCAGACCGAGGGAGTCGACGCCGAACTCGTCGAAGTCGGAGCCCGGGCGCTCCAGGTCGAGCGGGTCGATCACGACGCCGGCCCGGGCCTGGATCAGCGCGGCCAGTTCGGGATAACTGAGGGTGTTGCTCACGGGGTGTTCCCTTCGGATCAAGGCGGATCAGGGGCGGATCGAAAGCGGACCGGGCGGGGACGAGGGGGCCGGCAGGGCTCAGCCCCGCTCGTCGCGCCGGACCACCAGTGCGGCGTTGGAGCCCATCAGCCCGCGGCTGAGCACCAGCGCGGTGCGCAGTTCGGCCGGTCGGGCGCGGTCGGTCACCAGGGCGAGGTCGTGGCAGACCTCGGTGACGTTGGGGGTGGGCGGCAGGATGCCGTCCTCCATGGCGAGCACGGCGGCGGCCACGTCGAGCATCGGCGCACCGCAGTACGCCCGCCCGATACCGGCCTTGGGCGCGGTGACCGGGACGCGTTCGGCGTACGTGCCGAGGGCGTCGGCCAGCGCGAGGGCCTCGGCCCGGTCGGCGGCGGGGACGCCCAGGGCGTCGGCGAAGACCACGTCGATCTCCTCGGGGGAGATCCGGGCCTCCTCCAGGGCGATCCGGACGGCGTGGGCCAGGCCCGCCCGGGAGTCCTCCCAGCGGGAGGCGCCGGTGAAGGTGGCGCCGTGCCCGGCCAGCCGGGCCCGGACCCTGGCGCCGCGTGCGCGGGCCGTCTCCTCGTCCTCCAGCAGCAGCATCGCGCCGCCCTCGGCGGGAGCGAAGCCGGTGGCCGCCGGTGAGAACGGCAGGTAGGCCCGCGCCGGGTCCTCGGCGAGGCTGAGCTCGGGGTAGCCGAGCTGGCAGACCATCGAGTACGGGGCCAGCGGGGCCTCGGCCGCGCCGACCACCACCGCGTCGGTGCCGCGCCGGATGGCCCGGGCGGCGTGGGCGAGGGCGTCCAGGCCGCCGGCCTCGTCGCTGGCGACCACCCCGCACGGGCCCTTGTAGCCGCCGCGGATCGAGATCTGGCCGGTGCTGGCCGCGTAGAACCAGGCGATGGACTGGTACGGGCCGACGAACTGCGGTCCCTGGCCCCAGAGTTGCTGGAGCTCGCGCTGGCCGAACTCGCCTCCGCCGGAGCCGGCCGCGGTCACCACGCCCACGCCGAACGGATCCTGCGGGTCGGGTACGAAGCCGGCGTCCGCGACGGCGAGGTCGGCGGCGGCCATCGCGTAGTGCGTGAACCGGTCGGTCTGGACCAGGAAGCGGCTGTCGATCGCGTCCTGCGGGGCGAAGTCCCGCACCTGGCCCGCGATGCGCAGGGGAAAGTCCGCGCATCCGTCGCGCGATATCCGGTCGAGGACGCTCACGCCCTGCCTGGTGGCCTTCCAGAAGGCGTCTGCTCCGACACCGTTCGGCGCCACCACCCCGAGGCCGGTGACCACGGCCCGGCGGCCCTGCTGACGTGACGTCATGGATCTCACCCCGTTCTGTTGAGCACGACGGCGGACTGGAATCCGCCGAATCCGCTGCCGACCGACAGGATGTGACTGAGCGGCAGCTCGCGCGCGGTGCGCGGCACGTAGTCGAGGTCGCACTCCGGGTCCGGAGTGTCGTAGTTGGCCGTCGGCGGGACGACGCCGTGGGCGAGCGCGAGGGTGCAGGCGACCAGCTCGATCGCGCCGATCGCACCGAGCGAGTGCCCGACCATCGACTTGATCGAGCTCATCGGCGTCTCGTAGGCGTGCCGGCCCAGCGAGCGCTTGACGGCGGCGGTCTCGTGCCGGTCGTTCTGCTTGGTGCCCGATCCGTGCGCGTTGACGTAGTCGACGTCGGTGCGGTCCACCCGGGCGTGGGCGAGCGCGCTGTCGATCGCCCGGGACATCTCCAGCCCCTCCTGGGTGAGGCCGGTCATGTGGTAGGCGTTGCCGAAGGTGGCGAAGCCGCCGATCTCGCCGTAGATCCGGGCGCCCCGGCGGCGGGCGTGCTCCAGTTCCTCCAGCACCAGGACGGCGCCGCCCTCGCCGAGGACGAAGCCGTCCCGGTGGGCGTCGAAGGGACGGGAGGCGTGCTCCGGGTCGTCGTTGCGCTCGCTGGTCGCCTTGATGGCGTCGAAGCAGGCGACGGTGATCGGCGAGATCGGGGAGTCGGAGGCGCCGGCGATGCAGATGTCGGCGCGCCCCTCCTCGACGGCCTGGAAGGCGTAGCCGATCGCGTCCAGACCGGAGGTGCAGCCGGTGGAGACGGTCTGCACCGGGCCGTGGGCGCCGGTCCGCTCGGCGACGGCCGAGGCCAGCGTGCTGGGCGCGAAGGCCCGGTGCAGCTGGGGCTCGGCCCGGCGGTGGTCGACGTCCCAGCGGGCGCCGCCGGCGCTGACCAGCGCGTAGTCGTGCTCCAGCCGGGTGGTGCCGCCGACCGCGGTGCCGAGCGAGACGCCGATCCGCCACGGATCCTCCGCGGCCAGGTCCAGGCCCGCGTCGGCGACCGCCTCGTCCGCCGCCACCATCGCGAACTGTACGTAGCGGTCGGCCCGTTGGACGTCCTCCGGGCCGAGCCCGTGAGCCGCCGGGTCGAAGTCGCACTCGGCGGCGATCCGGGAGCGGAACCCGGTGGGATCGAAGAGCGTGATGCCCCGGGTCGCCGTCCGGCCGGAGGTGAGCAGCCGCCAGAAGGCCGGCACGCCCACCCCGCCGGGGGCGACCACACCGATCCCGGTGACGGCGACGCGCCTGGTCACGAGGCCACCTTGGCGTGTTCCGGCGGGCCGGCGGCGATGGTCTCCTCGGTGTCGACGTGGCCGAGTTCGGGGCGGGGGGCCAGCGGGCCGAGGTGGAAGACCATCCGGGCCTCGGTGTCGCCGACGTTGCGGAAACGGTGGCGCATGTTGAGCGGGATCATCAGGCCCTGGTTGGGCTTCAGCGGGTGGGCGACCCCGTCCAGGTCCACCTCCAGGTCACCGCACACCACGAACACGAACTCCTCGGAGTACGGGTGGTAGTGCTCGCCGATCCGCTCGCCGGGCCGGACGATCGCCAGGCCCATGAACCCGCTGGTGGCACCGCAGGTGGCCGGGGTGAGCATGGCGCGCAGATCGCCGCCGCGCCGGCGGTTCTCCGGTGCCTCGTCGACGTTCACGATCCGTGGGTACTGCGTGGACATGGTTACTTCCTCCGGGCTGGATCTGGGCTGGGGGTGGGGCGATCGGTCAGTCGTCCTGCGAACTGCGGTCGGTGACCGGGCTCATGGAGCGGGCGGCGAGGAAGGCACCGAGTCCGGCGACGGTCCGCAGGTCGCCCTCGGCGCCGAGGTCGAGCAGCCGGCCGAGGAGCGCGGCCTCCCGCTCGCCCGCCACGCCGAGCGCGGCCGCGGGGTCGGCCTCGGCGGGCACCCGCAGGTCCACCAGGCGGACCACGGTGTCCTCGCGGTGGAAGACGGTGCTCGCCGCGACCGGGCCGGTCGGGTCGGCGGTGGCGAGGTCGTCGTGCTCGGCCAGCAGCGCGGCCACGGCGTCGCCGTTGCCGGGCTTCACCGGGTAGAGCACGGCGTGCCGGTGCAGGCGCCCGGCCGGCGCGGTGGCGATCGCCTGGTGCTCGGCGGGCAGCGCGGCACGGGCGAAGAAGGCCCGCGCGGCCTGCGGGTCGCCGAGCTGGCGGGCCTCCTCCAGGAAGGGGTTGATCGCCTCCTCGACGGCCCGCACCTCGGGCTGCATCGCGACGTGGCGCAGCGCGTCGCCGAGGTTGCCGATCACCTCGACGGCCCGGACCACCCGGTTGCCGTGCATGAACAGCGAGGTGCGGCGCAGCCGGGTTTCCTCGTCGACCTCGGCCTTGGGGGAGGCGTAGCCGGAGAGGATCCGGGCCACCTGGTGCTCGCTGCCGGGCTTCACGGTGAAGGTCAGGGCGTGCCGGACCACTCCGTCCGGGCCGGGGGCGGCCTTCGGCGGGCCGACGTGCCCGGCCGGCACGGTGCGCGGCAGGCCGGGCGGCACCTCCACCGGCTTGCGGGTGCCGGTGGCACCGGCCGCCGAGGTCTCCCGCAGGATCGAGTAGCGCAGCGAGCGGAAGGTGTCGCTGACGCAGCCGTGCATGGGCTTGACCATCTCGCGGTGCGCCGGGCTGTCCACCCACTCCAGGAACGTCTCCTGGTCCTTCCACTCACTGGTGATCAGCCACTGCCGGGGGTCGTTGATCGACTGGCAGAGCTGGTCGCTGACGTGGCCGGGGACCGAGGCCACCTGGTGGCGCAGCTTCTCGTACACGTCGAGGAAGCGCTGCTGGGCGCCGTCCTTGATCTCCAGCATCAGCATCACGCGGAGCCGGGTGTGGGACTCGGCGTGCTGGTGCGCCTGCGGTTCGGACAGAGTCGTCATGATCCACTTTCTGCTCTGGGCCGCACGCGTCGGGCCGCGCGGTGGGCGGCATCCGGCGAGGGTCCCCGACGGGCGGAGGGTGCGGTGGTCGGTCGGCCCGGGCGGCGGCGCCAGGCCTGAGGTCGATCGTGCGCGGCGGGCCCGGGCTGCGCGAGATATGCGGGCCATCCGAGCGAAGAGGCGGCACAAGACCCTCGGCGCGGGGGATGGAAGGACGGGGCCGCCGTGTGTGCGGGCCCCGCCGAGGGCGGCGCCGAGCCCCGTAGCCGGGCCGCGGATCCCCGTACAGGCTGGAGCAATTGATGAATCCGAAGGTTGACGACCGGGTGCCGGTCCTGATCGTGGGGGGCTCGCTGGTCGGGCTGTCCGCGTCGCTCTTCCTGGGCCGACTGGGTGTCAGACACCTGCTGGTCGAGAAGCACGCGGACACCTCGCATCACCCGCGTGGCCGAGGCAACAACGTCCGAACGATGGAGCTCTACCGGGGGGCCGGGATCGAGCAGCCGATCCGCGAGGCGGCCTCGGTGCTCGCCGCGAACCACGGCATCCTGCAGGCCCCCTCACTGACCGGGCCGGAGCAGGAGTGGCTGTTCCGGGAGATCGACCCGGGTGGTCGGCTGGCCCGGTTCAGCCCCAGCTCGTGGTGCCTGTGCAGCCAGAACGACCTGGAGCCGGTGCTGCTGCGGGCGGCGCGCGAGCTGGGCGGCGAGCTGCGGTTCAGCACCGAGCTGCTCTCCTTCGAGCAGGACGCCGAGGGGGTGACGGCGCTGCTGCGCAGCCGGGAGACGGGTGAGGAGCGGACGGTCCGGGCGCAGTACCTGATCGCGGCGGACGGCCCGCGCAGCCCGGTCCGGGAGCGGCTCGGGATCGGCCAGAGCGGCAAGGGCGAGCTGTTCCACAACGTCAGCATCACCTTCCGGGCCAAGCGGCTGGCGGAGGTGGTGGGCGACCGGCACTTCATCGCCTGCTACCTGACCAACCCGGAGGCCGACGGCGCGCTGCTGCCGGTGGACAACCACGAGGAGTGGGTGTTCCACGCGCCCTGGCACCCGGAGCACGGGGAGCCGCTGGAGGCGTTCACCGACGAGCGGTGCGTGCGGCACATCCGGACCGCCGTCGGGATGCCGGACCTCGACGTCGAGGTCACCGGGAAGGCGCCCTGGCACGCGGCGGAGCGGGTGGCCGAGCGGTACTCGACCGGTCGGGTGTTCCTGGCCGGCGACTCGGCGCACGAGATGTCGCCGACCGGTGCGTTCGGCTCCAACACCGGTATCCAGGACGCGCACAACCTGGCCTGGAAGCTGGCCGCGGTGCTCTGCGGCTGGGCCGGTCCGGGGCTGTTGGAGAGCTACGGCGAGGAGCGCCGGCCGGTCGCGCAGGTGACCGGTGAGCGGGCCTCGGCGCGCTCGGCGGAGCACAGCCACCCGGGGTACGCGGTGGTGCCGGGGGTGGGTCGGCAGGCCGGGGTGCTGGCGGTGGCGCTCGGCTACCGCTACCCGGCGGGCGCGGTGGCCGGGACGGACCGCGACGGCCCGGTGGTGCCGGAGGCGTTCGAGTCGGCGGGCGAGCCCGGCAGCCGGGCGCCGCACCAGTGGCTGCTGCGGGCCGGCGTGCGGCTGTCCACGCTCGACCTGTACGAGCAGGCGATGGTGCTGCTGACCGGTCCCGAGGGCACGGCCTGGCACGAGGGCGCCCGGCGGGCGGCCGACCGGCTGGCCGTCCCGCTGGACGCCTACCGGATCGGCACCGGCGCGGAGGACGACCTGGCGCCCGAGCCCGGCGCGGACTTCGCCGAGCTGCACGGCCTCCGGCCGGACGGCGCGGTGCTGGTCCGCCCCGACGGCTTCGTCGCCTGGCGCTCGCCGGGCGCGGCGGACGACCCGGAGGCGGCGGTGGAGGCGGCGCTGCGCACGGTGCTGAGCACGTAGCACCGGCCGCGCCACAACGGGACGGGCCCGCCGGGGTGAACCGGCGGGCCCGTCCTGGTGTGTGACCGTTCGTCGGTGACGGGGGTGTCAGTGGCCGCCCGCGTCGACCACCTCGATGTCCTCGATGTTCTGCTCGATCGCGTCGGCGGGCAGCGCCACCCGGATCGCCCAGAAGTAGACGGCGAGGGCGAAGGCGGCGACGGCGCCCATGTCCCACCACATCGGGATGTTGCCCCGGCCGTCGCCGAAGCCGCCCTGCCAGGAGATCAGGCCCAGGCCGATGAGGTAGACCGGCAGCCACTGGGCGGCGCGCCAGTCCAGGCGCGGCGCGTTCGGCAGGCCCTTGCGGATCGCGTAGGCGGCGTAGCTGCCGAGCAGGACGTAGCCGAGGACGATCGCGATGCCCAGGCGGGACAGGGTGTGCCAGCCGGCCCAGTAGATGATCAGGCTGGCGACCACGAAGGCCAGCGGGGAGATCACCCCGCCGAACGGGAGCCGGTAGGAGCGGTCGCGCTCGGGCAGGCGGCGGCGCAGGGCGCCGAAGGCGAGCGGGGCGCCGGCGTACATCAGCACGCTGGCGGAGGTGATGAAGCCGACCAGCTCCTGCCAGCTGGGGAAGGGCAGGAAGCAGATCACGCCGGTGACGAAGGAGAGGATCAGGCCGAACCACGGCACGCCGCGGCTGTCGAGCTGCTCGAACTTCTGCGGCGCGTAGCCGTTCTTGCTCAGGCCGTAGGAGATGCGCGAGGTGGAGGTGGTGTAGATCAGGCCGGTGCCGCCGGGGGAGACGATGGCGTCGAAGTACAGCACCCAGGCGAGCCAGCCGAGGCCGACCAGGGTGGCGAGGCCGGCGAACGGGCCCTCGATGCCGGGGAAGTCGAGCTTGTCCCAGCCGGCCGCGAAGGAGCTGGCCGGCAGCGCGCCGATGAAGACGACCTGCAGCAGGACGTAGATCAGGGTGCCGATGGCCACCGAGCCGAGCACGGCGCGCGGGATGTCGCGCTTGGGGTTGCGGCTCTCACCGGAGATCTGGATGGCCTGCTCGAAGCCGAGCAGCGCGAAGATGATGCCGCTGGAGCTGATCGCGGCGAGCACGCCCTTGATGCCGAACGGGGCGAAGCCGTGCGAGGTGAAGTTCGAGCCGTGGAAGTTGGTCAGCGCGAGGACGAAGATCGCGAGCAGCGGCACGAAGATCTTCAGCCAGGTGGCGACCGAGTTGGTGCGGGCCAGCACCCTCACACCGAGGAAGTTGACCGCGACGAAGACGCCCATCAGCAGCACGGCGACGATGAAGCCGCTGGTGGTGAGGGTGCCGTTGTCGTTGAGGAAGCTCTTCGCGAACTCCCAGTGGCCCGCGTAGCCGATCATCGCCTCGACCTCGATCGGGGCGACGGTCGCGGCCTGCAGCCAGGAGAACCAGCCGAACGACATGCCCGCCAGGCCGCCGAACGCGTAGTGCGGGTAGCGCGCGGTGCCGCCGGCGACGGGGAAGAGCCCGCCGAGCTCGGCGTGCACCAGGGCGAGCAGCACGATCGCCACGGCGCCGATGCCCCAGGAGATGAGCGCCGCCGGACCGGCCACGATGACGGCGTTCTTGGCGCCGAACAGCCAGCCGGAGCCGATGATCGAGCCCACCGAGGCCCAGAGGAGGCCGATCAGGCCGACCTCGCGGCGCAGCGAGCGGTGGGCGGGGGCCCCGGTGCCGGTGGTGTCGGTACCCGGCGGGGAGAGCTGGTTGAGGGATGCCATGCGAAATCTCTCTGTGGTGTGGGGGCCCCGCAGTCGGAGCGCGGAGAGTTGCCACACAGTAGGCGTATTCATAGGCCTATGCACAGATTTCATTACTGAATGTTTACCTACTTTGCTGGATATCCTCGCAGGTAGGGGGCCATCTGTTCATGCGCGTGTTACGTGACTCGTGAGTAGTTTCAGCATTTGAGCATGAATTGAGCTTCCGTCGTCCGTCGGGCATTCTTAACGGCCCATAGGGTTATAGAAATAGTGGCCGACGCATAGTGATACCGGCGTGGTCGCCACGATGCCCTGCCTCCAAGGGTCGTTCGTCGGCTACGGTATGCGTCACATCGCGGCACAGCGTCGTGTCCGCGCGCTCTTACCCCCTCGAAGGTGCGCGCATGAAACTCACCCCTCACGAGCAGGAGCGCCTGCTCGTCCACGTGGCCGCGGACGTGGCCCGCTCGCGCCGGGCCCGCGGCCTGCGGCTGAACCACCCCGAGGCCGTCGCGCTGATCAGCTCGCACGTGCTGGAGGGCGCCCGGGACGGCCGCACGGTGGCCGAGCTGATGGAGTCCGGCCGCAAGGTCCTCACGCGTGCGGACGTGATGGACGGGATCGCCGAGATGATCCCGGACGTCCAGGTCGAGGCGACCTTCCCCGACGGCACCAAGCTGGTCACCGTCCACGGGCCGATCCTGTGACGACCGGCGAGGGCCTGATCCCCGGTCAGATCCTGTACGGCGAGGGCGACATCCGGCTCAACGCCGGTCTTCCGGTCACCCGTCTGATCGTCGTCAACGCCGCCGACCGGCCCGTGCAGATCGGCTCGCACTACCACTTCGCCGAGGCCAACCCGGGCCTGGAGTTCGACCGCGCGGCCGCCCGCGGCCTGCGGCTGAACATCCCCGCCGGCACCGCCGTCCGCTTCGAGCCGGGCATCCCGGCGGAGGTCGGACTCGTCCCGATCGGAGGCCGCCGCGAGGTCGCGGGCCTGCGCGGGGAGACCGGCGGGCCGCTCGATGGCTGACCGGCCCGCCCTGATCCTGACCCGCGAGCGCTACGCCGCCCTGTACGGGCCGACCGCCGGCGACCGGATCCGGCTCGGCGACACCAACCTGCTGATCGAGATCGAGGAGGACCGCAGCCGCGGCGGCGACGAGGCCGTCTTCGGCGGCGGCAAGGTGATCCGCGAGTCGATGGGCCAGGCGCGCACCAGCCGCGCCGAGGGCGCCGCCGACACCGTGATCACCGGGGCCGTGGTGCTCGACCACTGGGGCGTGGTCAAGGCGGACATCGGCATCCGCGACGGCCGGATCACCGCCCTCGGCAAGGCCGGCAACCCCGAGACCATGGACGGCGTCCACCCCGGGCTGGTGATCGGCCCGGAGACCGAGGTGATCTCCGGCAACGGGAGGATCGTCACCGCCGGAGCCGTCGACGCCCACGTCCACCTGATCTGCCCGCAACTGGTCGACGAGGCGCTCTCCTCCGGGGTCACCACCCTGGTCGGCGGCGGCACCGGCCCCGCCGAGGGCACCAAGGCCACCACCATCACCCCGGGGGCCTGGCACCTGAGCCGGATCTTCGCCGCGATGGACGACCTGCCGGTCAACATCGGTCTGCTCGGCAAGGGCAACACCGTCAACCAGACGTCAATGCACGACCAACTGCGCTCCGGCGCGCTCGGCTTCAAGATCCACGAGGACTGGGGCGCCACCCCGGCCGCGATCGACGCCTGCCTGCGGGTCTGCGACCGGACGGGCGCCCAACTCGCCATCCACACCGACACCCTGAACGAGGCCGGGTTCGTCGGCGACACCCTGGCCGCGATCGCCGGACGGGGCATCCACGCCTACCACACCGAGGGCGCCGGCGGCGGGCACGCCCCCGACATCATCACCGTGGTGAGCGAGTCCAACGTGCTGCCCAGCTCCACCAACCCGACCAGGCCGCACACCGTCAACACCGTCGACGAGCACCTCGACATGCTGATGGTCTGCCACCACCTCAGCCCGCACGTGCCGGAGGACCTCGCCTTCGCCGAATCCCGGATCCGGCCCGCCACCATCGCCGCCGAGGACGTCCTGCACGACCTCGGCGCGATCTCCATCATCAGCTCCGACTCCCAGGCGATGGGCCGGATCGGCGAGGTGGTCCTGCGCACCTGGCAGACCGCCCACGTGATGAAGGCCCGGCGCGGCGCGCTGCCCGGCGACGGCCGCGCCGACAACCACCGGGCCCGGCGCTACGTCGCCAAGTACACCATCAACCCGGCCGTCGCCCAGGGCCTCGACGGCGAGATCGGCTCGGTCGAACCCGGCAAGCTCGCCGACCTGGTGCTCTGGACGCCCGCCTTCTTCGGCGCCAAGCCCGACCTGGTGATCAAGGGCGGCCAGATCGCCCGGGCCCAGACGGGCGACGCCAACGCCTCCATCCCCACCCCCCAACCCGTGCTGCCCAGGCCGATGTTCGGCGCCATCGGACGCTCGGCGGCCGGCAACTCGCTCAACTTCACGTCAGGGGCCGCGATCGAGGGCGGCCTGCCCGAGCGGCTAGCCGAACAGCTCGGCGTGGCCAAGGAGTTCACCGCGATCCGGAACACCCGCGGGGTCACCAAGGACCACATGGTCAACAACGACGCCCGGCCGGACGTCCGGGTCGATCCCGACACCTTCACCGTCACCGTCGACGGCGAGGTCGTCACCCCCGAACCCGCCACCGAACTGCCGCTCGCCCAGCGGTACTTCCTCTTCTGACCGGCGCGCCGCGATGGCCTCCACCGCCGCGCTCCTGCTGCTCGCCGACGGCCGCTTCCCGGCCGGCGGCCACGCCCACTCCGGCGGCGCCGAGGCGGCCGTCAAGGCCGGCCGGGTGCACGACACCGCGAGCATGACGGCCTTCCTCACCGGACGGCTGCACACCACCGGCCTCACCACGGCCGCGCTCGCCGCCGCGGCCGCCGCCGGGCAGGACACCGTCCTGCTCGACGCGGCCGCGGACGCCCGCACCCCCTCGCCCGCGCTGCGCCACACCAGTCGGCGCCTCGGCCGCCAGCTGCTGCGGGCCGCCCGCGCCGCCTGGCCGCACGAGCGGCTCGACCGGCTCGCCGAGCACTTCCCGCGCGGCGCGCACCAGCCGGTGGCCCTGGGCAGCGCCGCCCTGGCCGCCGGACTCACCCCCGGACAGACCGCGTCCGTCGCCGCCTACGAGAGCGTCAACGGCCCGGCCACCGCCTGCGTCCGGCTGCTGGGCCTCGACCCGTACGAGGTCGCCGCCGCGCTCGCCGGCCTCGCGCCGCAGCTCGACGCCGTGGCCGGGGCCGCCGTGACGGCGGCCCTGCTCGGCGACCCGGACGCCCTGCCCGCCGCCTCCGCCCCGCTGCTCGACGTCTACGCCGAACAGCACAGCTCCTGGAAGGTCCGCCTCTTTGCATCGTGACCACGTCGACCCCGTCGACGCACCGATCCGGCACACCCACTCCGCCGACGGCACCCGCCGCGCCCTGCGGATCGGCCTCGGCGGCCCGGTCGGCTCCGGCAAGACCGCCACCGTCGCCGCGCTCTGCCGACTGCTGCGCGAGGAGCTCTCGCTGGCCGTCGTCACCAACGACATCTACACCACCGAGGACGCCGAGTTCCTGCTCCGCAACGCCGTCCTGCCGCCCGAGCGGATCACCGCGGTCGAGACCGGCTGCTGCCCGCACACCGCCATCCGCGACGACATCTCCGCCAACCTGGAGGCCGTCGAGGACCTGGAGGAGGCGGTCGGGCCGCTCGACCTCGTCCTGGTGGAGTCCGGCGGCGACAACCTCACCGCCACCTTCAGCCGGGGCCTGGTCGACCACCAGATCTTCGTCATCGACGTCTCCGGCGGGGACAAGATCCCGCGCAAGGGCGGCCCCGGCGTCTCCACCTCCGACCTGCTGGTGATCAACAAGACCGATCTGGCCCCCCTGGTCGGCGCCGACCTGGAGGTGATGGCGCGCGACGCCGCCGCCCAGCGCGGCGCGCTGCCGACCGTCTTCTGCTCGCTCACCTCCGCCGAGGGCGTGCAGCCCGTCGCGGCCTGGCTCCGGGACCGGCTCGCCGACTGGCGCGGGGCGCGGTGACGGCGGCCGCGGCGGCCCCGGCCCGGATCGTGGCCGAGCCCGACGGGCGGGGCGGCACCGCCCTGCCCGTCCTGGCCGGCGCCGGACCGCTCGCCCCGCGCCGCACCACGGGCGCCGCGCCGGGCGCCCATGTCGTGATCGTCGGCTCGATGGCCGCGCCGCTCGGCGGGGACCGGCTCGCGCTGGCCGTCGAGGTGGCGCCCGGGGCGGCCCTCACGGTGACCGGCGCGGCCGCCACCCTCAGCCTCCCCGGGCGGCCGGGCACCGGGCCCGCCTCCTACGAGGTCGAGCTGACGGTGGGGGAGGGCGGCCGGCTCGACTGGCTGCCCGAGCCGGTGATCGCCGCCGCCGGCAGCCACCTCCTCCTGCGCACCCGGATCACCCTCGCCGCCGGCGCCCGGCTGCACTACCGCGAGGAGCAGGTGCTCGGCCGCCACCACGACTGGGTGCGGCTGGTCCCGCCCGGGCGGATCACCTCCCGGCTGACCGTCCGTCGGGCCGGGCGGACGCTGCTCGACCAGCAGACCGACCTCGGCGCCGGCGCCCCGGGCTGGGACGGCCCCGCCGTCCTCGGCGGCCACCGCGCCACCGGGCAGCTGCTGACCGTCGGCTGCCCGCCGCCCGCGGCGCCCGCCGGCGGCGACGCGGTCCTGCTCGCCCTGCCCGGTCCGGACACCGCGCTGCTCACCGCGGCCGCCCCCGACGCGCTGGCGCTGCGGAAGGTCCTCCGGCCCGGGCAGGGCCTGACGGGACTTGACGGGACCTGACGGGGCCCGACCGCCGTCAGGCGGTGACGGCGTCCTCGCGCCGCGCGAGGGCGTCGGAGACCCGCACCGTGACGAGGAAGGAGGCCGCGAGGGTGAGGACGAGCGCGGCGCCCGCGGCGAAGATGCTGCCGCTCGAAACGGCCGGCGGGCTGCCGGCCTCGGTGCGGGCGGACCCGGCGAGGAAGGGCACGGCGCCGAGGACCGCCACGCCGAGGGCGACCTCGACCCAGACGACCTTCGGGAAGTGCCGGAGCGTGAGGTGCAGCAGGGAGGCGGCCGAGTCGGCCTGCCGGGCCCGGGCGATCCGGGGCATCAGCCAGAACTGGTTGAAACCGCCCGCCACGATCATGGCGAGGACCAGCAGGATCTTGACCAGCAGGGCGAAGCCGTAGCCGGTGGTCCAGAGCTGGCCGAGGCCTCCGACGTGCTTCCAGCCGAGCCACAGGCCGGAGACGAGGACCACGCCGACGCAGACCAGGGCGACCAGGCTGAAGCGGCGCCAGAGATCGGCCCACAGCACCCCGGCGCCGGCGCCGAGCGCGCGGCGGGCGCCGGCGAGCGCCACCAGCAGGGCGAGGCCGCCGATCCACACCACGCCGCTGACGATGTGCAGTTGGTCGAGGACGGGATTGACGGTGGCGTCCGTGTCCTTCGGCTTGACCGCCGGTATCCCCGCGATGACCGTCACCAGGAGCGACAGCGGAAGGGCGGTCAGCGCGAGGGCGTCCAGGTGCCGTCGGGCCTGCGGGAGGAACAGTGCGAGCAGGACGGCGGAGGCCAGGACCAGGACGGCGTTCTGGACCAGGAAGAGCGTGCCCTGGGCCACCCAGGCGCCCTTGCCTGCCGGCGCCCGGAGGTAGTCCCAGATCCTCCCCGGCGCGAGGGCGTCACCGAAGGCCGTGCCCTTGCCCGCCCTGGCCACCCGGGCGGCCAGCTGGAAGTACCCGGCGACCAGCAGGACCAGCCCGGACCAGGCCAGGTACGACGCCGTTCTTCGGCGCAGCACCGCGGTGTCTCCGGCCGCTGCGGCCGCCGAGCGCAGGGCGGGGCGGACCACCGCGGCGTACGTGACCGTGGCGCCGATGGCTCCGGACAATCCGACGAAATAGCCTGATTTGGTGAGGATTCGATAGAGCGGGGGCATGGCGTAGCCGGCCGCAACGGTCAGGTGGGCGTGATTCATGCAGGAGAGGCTAACCTAAGTTTCGAGGTGCTTGTCTACGTCGCTGTCGACGCGTGGTCTCCCCGCGTTCCGATTGCGGCGGCAGGGCCGGGGGGCGGGGAGGTCCGGACCCCGCCCGGCCGCAGGGCGGGTGCCGGGGTCGGGGTCGAGGCGTTCGACTCGCGCCCCGGGAGCGGCTCGGCGCGCTCGACCCGGCCGGAGCCGTCGGTGTCACCCCACCCGGCCGCTGCGTCCGGGCTCCTGACGGTTCGTCAGTCCTGGGCTTCGGCAGGCGACTCGGGCGGGGCGGTCCTGTTCGGCCCGGTCCGGTTCGCCGCGGCGCAGACCCGGCGCAGCAGGGCGTTCAGCTGGATGCGCTCGCCCTTGGTGAGCGGGCGCAGGAGGTCGTCCTGGGCTGCGGCGGCGTCGGCGTGCATCCGCTCCAGCGCCTCCCGCCCGGCGGAGTTCACCATCACCACTTCGTGGCGGCGGTCGAGGTGGACGTGGAAGACCTCGACGAGCCGGGCGGTCAGGAGGTCCTGCACGACCGGCAGCGTCTCCGCGAGGGGGAGTCCGATGCGAGCGGCCAGGTCGGCCTTCCCGTGCGGCCCGTGCTCGGTGAGCGTCGCGAGCACCGACAGGTGCCGCCGGCTCATGCCGCGTTCGGCGAGGCGCTCGGCCAGCCGGAGCTCGGCGGCCTGGCCCGCCAGGGGCAGGAGGTGGATGGCCTGGTGGAGCGGGCTCGAAGATCCCTTCCGGCCGTCGTACATCTGCGCTCCATCCGCACGGCTGCCCTGGGGTCCGCCTCGCCGGGGTGCGGCCGGACCGCTGTGCCGTCTGCTCCGCCGCCATGGTCACGGTGTCCGCGCGCCCGTCGACCGGGATGGCTGTATCAGGGAACAGCCGCGCGCACCGTCTACGGAAGTGTAGACGAATCGGGTGGTGCGGGGATGCCGGTCCGGCAAGGCGTGTGCGGGGCCCGGGGCGGGTCGCGCCGCGGCCGTCACCGGTGTCTCGGGCGCCCTCGGTGCTTCAGGCGTTCCCGGCGTTCTGGGCGTCCTTGGCGTCCTTGGCTCCTGAATGTCTACAGTAATGTAGACGGAGATGGATGTGGAGGCATCCCCCGACGAGAGGTGCCGACCCATGCCGCGTCCCCCCGGGCGGTCGGCCGTGGCCGCCGGAATCCCCCTGCTGCTCTTCGGCCTGCTCACCGCCCTGGTCGCCGTCCACGGCTGGGGCCCGTATCCGGTGGAATCGGCCCTGCACTCCTGGGCGGTCGCGCACCGCCCCCCGTCGGCGGTGCACATCGCCGGCCTGGTGACGGACCTGGGGACCGGGCTCCCGCCCTACCTCGCGGCCGTCGCGGCGGGCCTCCTCCTCGCCCGGCGCCCGGCGAATCCGGTGAGTCCGGAGCGCCGGACCGCCCGGATCGCCCGGGCCTGCGCACCCCTGGTGGTGCTGGCCGTGGGACAGCTGGTCCGCAACGGACTCATGAGGGCCTGCGGTCGCCCGCGCCCGCCGGTGGCGGACTGGGTCGCCGCCTCGCCCAGCGGCTACGCCTACCCCTCCGGCCACAGCTTCACCGCCGCCGTCGCCGCCGGACTGCTCGGCTGGGCGATCCTCCGCAGCGCCCGGCGGCAGTGGGCGGTGCCGGTCGCTGCAGCGCTCGGCCTGACCGCGGCCGCGGTCGGCCTGACCCGCGTCTACCTCGGCGTGCACTGGCCCCTCGACGTGGTCGGCGGCTGGCTCCTCGCCGCGTTCTGGCTCGGCCTGACCCTGCCGCTGGTCCCGCTGGTCGGCCGGCCCCCGTCCGCCGGGTCCACGGCTGCGGCGTCGGCGGAGTCGGAGGCCGAAGGGCTGCGCTGATGCGGACCGCGCGGCCGCCGGTGGCCGGTGGCCGCGCTACGGCTGGACGATCTCCCGGACCTGCTCGATGTACTCGTGCAGGCCGTAGGCGGAGCCGACGCTCAGGGTGAGCGAGAGGGCGACGACGCCGAGCAGCGCGACGGCCGCCGTCCGCAGGGCCCGCCCGCGCGGGGGTGCGGGCGGAGGATCGAGCAGTGCGCTGACCCGGCGCGGGACCGGACCGGTCCCCATGGCCGGAAGCAGGCTGGGGTGCCGCCCCGAGGAGGCCGAGGCCAGGGCCGCGCGGGCGACGGCGGCGGCCGTCGTCTTCCGGTTCCCCACCGCGGTGGCCGCGTCCTCGTCCGCCCACCGCTCCAGCTGGAACGACGTCGCGGACGCCAGGCCGCGGACGGCCGGGTGCGCGGCCGAGGAGAGCTGGACCGTCCGCGCGAGCAGGTGGTGGCGCCCGGCGAGGTGGGACCGCTCGTGGGCGAGCAGGACGTCGCGCCCGTGGACGTCGAGGGTGCGCAGCATGGCCGCGGTCACCACGATCCGGCCGGTCCGACCGCCGTGGCCGGGAAGTGCGAAGGCGTCCGCGGACTCTCCCGGGACCACCACGAGTTCGCCGCCGTCCGGATGCCCGCCGACGGTCTGCCAGGTCTGTTCGAGCAGCTGCTGCTGCCGGCGCCACAGGCGCGCCATCAGGCCCGCGACGACCAGCAGGGCGGCTGCGCCGACCGTGGCGGCCGCGAGGGCGGCGGACGAATCCGCGTCGGCCCAGGAGTGTGCGAGCGTGCCGTCGGACACGAGCAGTTGGAGGTCGAGCAGCCCGCCGGCGACGAGGCCGCCCAGCGCCCAGACCGTGCTGCCGGCCAGGGCCACGGCCGAGCCGACCAGGGTGAGGGCGGCGGCCTTCGGCGGGAGGAGGTCGGCCAGACGCCGCGCCGCGGGGACGGCCGCCCACGGCCAGACGAGGGCCAGGACCAGCAGGACGACGACGAGGACGTTCACTCGCCGCCCTCCTCGGCGGTGTGCAGCAGGCGGCGCAGTACGTCCTCGTCGTCCGGGGAGAGGGCGGAGACGAAGCGCTCCAGGACGAGCGCCCGGTGCGGGTCGCTGTGCAGCTCGCGGTGCATCCGGCTGGCGGTCAGGCCGGGTGCGTCGTGCACGGGGGAGTACACGAAGCCGCGGCCGTCGCGTTCGCGCCGCAGCGTCCCCTTCTCGTGCAGGCGGGTGAGGATGGTCGTCACGGTGGTCCTGGCCAGCCGGTTGCCGAGGGCATCCCTGACCTGGCCGGCCGTGAGTGGCCCCGGTGCCGCCCAGAGGGCGGCCAGCACGTCGGCCACGAGCTCGCCGTGCGGCCGCCTGGGGTCGCTCCCGTCCGACATGTACGCCGCTCCTGTCCTCGATGGGCCCCGCGTCCAGCGTCCGTGCCCGTCCCTGATGACGACTACGGCGATGTAGACGACCAGGTCCTCTTTCATTAAGGTACGCCTAAGCTAACTGTACGGGGCTGCCTGCCCGGGCGGTTGGTCGATCCTGCCTTCCCCCTGCTTGGAGCCCCCACATGCCGTCCCGTCGTTCCACCGCCGCCACGCTGCTCGCCCTTGCCGTGGCGAGCGCCGCGCTGGCCGGCTGCTCGCAGAAGAAGGACGACAAGGCGTCGTCGGACGCGGTGAAGGTGACTGCGTCGGACACGGCGTGTGAGGTGTCGAGGACGTCGTTCCCGGCGGGGCATGTGGCGATCGAGATCGCGA
>NZ_JBHVUV010000021.1:0-192177 GCF_042883905.1 Kitasatospora sp. NPDC058170 | reverse complement strand
TGGATTCCACGACCGTTCGGGCCCATCACGACGCCGCCGGGATGCATCTGGGCCCCGACGCCCTGGCTGCCCTGGAGAAGGCGGCCGACGAGGCGCTCCTCCCGCGCAGCACGCAAGACCGGTGGTCCACGAGCCGAAAGGGCTGCACGCCGACTCGCTGGAACGCCCCGCTCCCGAGCCGCCCGGCGGCGGCATCCGCGCGGCTGCTCCGGAGTCCAAGGCGGTCGGCGAACTCGTGTCCGCCCGGACGGAGAACTCGTCCACCTGGCGGAACCCCGACGGCTCGATCTCGGTACGCCAGCACCTGGAACCCCAGCCGGCGTCCCGCGACAGTACTCCGAACACCGGCCCGCTCCGCTTCGGGCGCTCTTCCCCCGGCGAGCGCCCCGGCGCATGCTGAATTCCGGGCCGGACAACGGCGTCCTGCCCGCGGAGGGGGACCGGCATGGACTACAAGAACCTGTTCGAACGCATCGACGACGCCGTCCACCCCGTCCTACTCGATCGCGGGCATTACCGCGCTCGACACCCTCACCACCCACACCGGCTGGTCCATCTTCTGAACCGGCGGCGCACCCACCCGGCGTGCCGGGCTTCCCCGCCCCCGGCGGGTGCGCACGGCGGAAGAGGAACGGCGGAAAGAACAGCGTTCCTGCGTCACGGCCGCCCGTCGGACTCGCCTCGCCTGCTACGGCGGAGCGGGCCGGCGCCCGGGCATCCGCTCCGCCGAGGGGCGGCGTGTCGCACCGCCGAGGTCAGGACCCCTCGATCGCAGCCTTGATCCGATGGCCGAATGCGGGGGCGTCCTTGCGGGCCGCGCGGAGCGCCGGGCCGGCCAGGACCTTGCCGATTCCGTGGCCCTCCAGCGTGTTGAAGATCCGGACCCGGGTGCGGCCGTCCAGCAGCGCCTCCAGGTCGTAGCCGCCCTCGGCGGTGATCAGGTTCTTGCTCTCCTCGGTCCAGCGGACCGTGCGCGGAGCCTCGAGTTCGGTGATGCGGAACTGTCGGGAGGTCTTCATCCCGGCGTCCTTCACGGTGCTGCGGAAGACCGTCCCGACGGTGGTCGGGCCGTCCGGGGTCTTCGCGATCTCCAGGACCCTGGGGCTGAACTCGGGGTCGTGTCGGCCGTCGGCAAGATAGGCGAAGACCTCCTCCACCGGGCGGTCCACCTCGACACTCGTCTCGAACAGTCCCGACATGTCGGCTCCTCGCTGCGTACCGGCAAGCGCCTCACTGCCAGGATTCCAGAGAGGCCCGGCCCGCGCCTCCCGGATGCCGGGAACACGGTGCCGATCACCCCGGGGCTCGACGCCGAATCTGTCGCCGCCGAGGAAGGCGTCCAGCACGGCGTGCCGACCGGTCGAGCGGTCGTGGTCGTCGATACGCTCGCCAGCACGACACCTCCCGATGGGCAGCAGACTCCCCCGACGGTAGTCACCGCCCCGGGACGCGGTCGGCAGCGACCGGCGAAGACTCCACCACTTCGGCGGTTCCGCCCCCTGCCGGGGGTGAGAGCGAGTACGCCGCCTGCCGTCTGACGAGTGGACGAAGCAGCAGCCCAGGAGGGCATCGTATGTACAGGAGAGCCCTGTCCCTCGCCCTCGTGGGCACCGCGGTCGCCGTGGTCGTGCATCCCGGGACACCGACGGCCACCGCGAACACCGCGGCGGCCGCGCCGCCATCCCTCAGCTGGGGCCCGTGCCCGAAGGAGGCCGAGTCCCCCCTTCTCGACTGCGCGACGCTCGACGTACCGCTGGACTACCGCCACCCCGACGGCCGCCAGATCGAGATCGCCGTCTCCCGGATGGCGAGCAGGGACCCCGCCAAGCGCCGCGGTGTGCTCTTCACCAACCCGGGCGGCCCCGGCGCCGCGGGGCTCGGTTACCCGGCGGCCCTCGCCGCTGCGGGGCTGCCGAAGGACGTCCTCGACTCCTACGACGTGATCGGCTTCGACCCCCGGGGTGTGGGCCGCAGCACACCGGTCACCTGCGATCTGACGCCGTGGCAGCAGCAACGCGGCAGTTTCCCGCCGTACGCGCACACCGCGGCCGACGTCGCCCGGGAGGCGGAGAACGCGCGGGCCGTCGCCCGGCAGTGCGCCGACTCGGGGACCGGGTGGATGCTGCCGCACACCACCACCGCGAACACCGCGCGCGACATGGACCGGATCCGCGCGGCGCTGGGCGAGCCGCGGGCCTCCTACTTCGGCACCTCCTACGGCAGCTACCTCGGCGCGGCGTACGCCGCGATGTTCCCCGGGCGCGGCGACCGGATCCTGCTCGACAGCAACCTCGGGCCCGGCGGCTACGACCTCGAAGCCTTCCGCCTGCTCGGCCGCGGGATGGAGGACCGGTTCCCGGACTTCGCCGAGTTCGCGGCCGCGCACCCCCAGTACGGCCTGGGCACCACCCCGGAGCAGGTGACCGCCAAGTTCCACGAACTCGCCGACCGTCTCGACGCCCAACCGGTCGGCGGTATGGACGGGACGCTGTTCCGCGGGATGACCTTCGACCGCCTCTACTTCGAGGTACTGATGCCCGTACTGGCCGAAGCCTGGCAGGCGCTCGACCACGGCAGGCCGGTGCCACCGCCCCCGGCCTCGGAGAACCTGCTGGCCGCCCGCCTCCACGTGATCTGCGGCGACTCACGCTGGCCCGCGGAGGTCGAGGTGTACCAGCGCAATGCCGCGACCGACCGGGTGCGGTACCCGCTGGTCGGCGGCTCCACGGGATCGATCGGACCGTGCGCGTTCTGGCCCCACGAGCGGCCCGAACCGCCCGTGCACATCGACGACCGGGGCCCGTCGAACATTCTGATGGTGCAGAACGAACGCGACCCGGGCACGCCCCTGGTCGGAGCCCAGGAGCTGCGGCAGGCCCTCGGCCGGCGGGCCGGGCTGGTGACCGCCGACCAGGGCGGGCACGGCGTCTACCCGTTCGGCCGCAACACCTGCGTCAACGACGCGGCGACCGTGTTCCTGACCACCGGACGACGTCCGGCGGGCGATCTCGCCTGCGGGGCCGAGCCGACGACCTGATTCGACAGCCCGGTCAGGGCGGCGGGGGTGCGAGTGTCCGGACCACGGCCCCCTTCGGCTCGTGCCGCGGGTCGAGGTCCAGCACGTGCCCGGTCCAGGTACGGAACGTCCGCGCGCCGAGGCGTTCGTAGAAGCCCCCGGTCGCCATGGCATTGGTGGAATCGACGTCCATGACGGCCCACCGGTAACCGTGGTCCTTCGCACGGGCGAGTGTGTGGGTGAACACGGCCCGGTACAGGCCCCGCCCGTGCAGATCGGGGCGGGTACCCGCGTTGGCGAGGTACAGCTCAGGGTCCTGCCCTGTAACGGCGAGTTCGGTGGACAGCAGGTAGCAGAGCAGCTCCCGGCCGTCGGCGGAGAGCAGAAGGAAGGAGGACTCGGGGCGGAAGTACGGGTTCCCGGTCACCGAATGGTGCCAGGTCGCGGGCGTCATCGGGACACTGCCCGGATTGCGGGCGAAGATCGCGTTGCGGGCCGCCAGCAGCAGGGCGTCGTAGCGGTCCTCGAACGGCACCAGCACGCTGCCGGACGGCAGCACCGGCGCGGCAGCCGGCACGTGCGCCGCCAGGTCCAGCCGCATGCCGCGGTAGCGGCGGACCCGTCGGAGGCCCGCGGTGTCGAGCGCCTCGGCGAGCCACCGCTGGTGGCCGTGCGTCCGGATGTGGAGCTCCAGCGGGGTACCGTCGCCGAACCGCTCCCGGTGCCGTTGGACCGCGGTGCGGCCGCACCAGGCGAACAGGTCCGCCATGGTGTCCGGCGTACGGTGGGCGGGGTGCACGGCGATGTCCAGGGTCATCTCGTGGACCGGGTCCGCGTGTTCACGCGTCCGGCTGACCGCGTACGCGACCGGCTCCGAGCCGGTCCAGGCCGATGTCGTGCCAGCGGCCAGGTCGATGCCCGTCGCCGCCCAGTCGTCGAGCAGTTCCCGGGCGCCGCGCCGGTCGCCGGTCCGGTCGGCCGCCTCGCAGGCGGCCAGCAGGCCCGCCACCCGGGGCGCGTCATCGCGGACGAGCGGCCGCCACTGCAGCTCACCCGCCCCTGGCCCGCGCGACTCACTCACCCCGGGCCGCCGCGAGGCCGCGCTCGCCGGGCACCACCACCTGGCCGTCGGTGACCAGCATGAACCGCTCCAGACCGGGCACCAGCACATTGACCACGGCCACGTGCGGCGTGACGTGGTGGTCGCGCCGGTACACCGCGAACCCCCGCTCCGCCAGGAGGCCGAGCAGGCGGTCGAGGTGGCCGCGCGGGGTGTCGGGCACCTCGGTCGGCTCGAACGGCCGGACCTCGGCCGTCGCCAGGGCCGCGGTGAAGTCCGACAGGTAGCAGGCGTGCAGGGCAGGGTAGGGCCCGGTGTCGTCGCGCTGTTCGGGCAGCAGGTGCACGTACTGCTCCCGGAGGTCCATGGTGCTGTGCAGCTGGACGAGTTCGCTCACCGCGCGGGAGATCGCGTACTCGCGGGAGAGCGAGGCCCCCCAGCCGCAGATCCGGGCGGGCCGCCCCGGGGGCGCGCTCTGGTGGGCCGCGTAGGCCGGCACGCCCAGATCGGTCGTCATGTCGATCAGGTGCACCGGCCGGCCGGTGCGCGCCGCGGCGAACTCCACCAGGTCGGCGAGCACGGACGGCAGCGTCGCCGGGTCGACGACGGCCGGGCGGCGCGGACGCTCGCGCAGGAAGGTGTTGATCAGCAGCACGGAAAGCGCGTCGCGTTCGATCAGCTCGTTGATCGCGTGCACCGCGGCCTCGACCGGATCGGCCCCGGCGGCCCAGCCGTTGTTGACCGAGTAGCGGCCCACCGACCGGTAGTCGTAGGCGTCCCCGACCAGGTGGCGCAGGCTCTCTCCGGCCGGGCGCAGATACTCGGGCACGGAGAGGAAGATCGGCACGTCGACGTCCGGACCGCCGAGCAGCGACCGGTACGGCAGGCAGCCGAGCGGCCGGTCCGGCGCCTGGGCGAGCAGCGCCACGGCGACGTCCCGCCCGAGCGGGCCGGCGGCGAGCCGGTGCGCGGACGCCAGCCGGATCCCGTCGGGGTCGAGCCCCTCCACCCCGCTGAGATGGTGCTCCAGCGCCTCGAACAGAGCGCCCGCCCGCGCCTCCGCCCGGCCGCCCTTGCCGAGACCGAGACCGGTGCGCAGCGGCACGCCGTCACGGCGCAGGACGCACCGCCATGTTCCGGGGCTGCCGTCGAGGATCGGCGCCAGATCGGCTTCCAGGCCGAGGGCGGCGATCGCGGCTGCGGCCCTCGCGAACGCCTGCCGGGGCGCGAGGCCGCGCTCCCCGGCCTGGGGAGGTGCGCTGTAGGTGGTGGTCACGGCCGTCCCGTCTGTCGTGCCGGATGTGTGGTGCTGGGTGTGTGGTACCGGGTGTGTCGTGCTTGGGGCATGCGGGAGCGCCGGACCGCAGCCGTCGGCGTGCGAGCGGCCGCGGCCCGGCGTCGTGGACCTACCGACTGCGGGCCGGGTCAGTCCTCGTCGGTGGACTCGGCCGGCTCGGCCCGGACGATGCCGGCGAGCTCGGCGATGACGCCCAGTTCGGCCGCGGACAGCACGACCTCGTCCGGGTGAAACTTGTCGCGGTCCTGGAATCCGCCCATGGGAACTGCCTCCTGGAATTCGTCCTGCGGCCGCCGGTCGGCGGCCGGGGCCGGTCCGCACGGGATCAAGTGCGCACACGTCCCGCCACTGATCGTGTCCGGTTGACAACGACGTGTGAATGCTTGCCCGTCCGTACGACTTGCGCGAAAGTCCGCGCATGGCTGCACCACGGTCGTCACCAACCCCCGCTTCCGGCACCGCGCTCCGCGGGGACCTCGTCGCCGAGACCCTCGAACTCACCGCTGTCCGCTGCACCCTGCCGCGCTGTCTGACCGCCGCCGGAGCCTGGGCCCTGGCCTTCCCGGCACCGGGAAGGCTCACCGTCCGGGCCATCCTGCGGGGCACCGTCTGGCTGGCGGTGGACGGCGGGCAGCCCGTGCGCCTCGACGCCGGCGAGGCGGCGGTCCTCGTCGGCGACCGCCCGTACACGCTGGCGAGCGGTCCGGAGGCGCCCTCGGCCGACGCGCCGCCGCCGGTCGAGGGCGCGACCGGGCCCTTCCTGCACGCCGGGGCCGAGGGCCGGGACACCGTCACCCTCGATGGCTGCCTCGAACTCGACCCCGCCGCCGAGGAGTTGCTGACCGGAGCGCTCCCTCCGGTGCTGCGCCTCGGCGCGACGACGGCCGAGGCGACCGCTGTCCGCTGGCTGCTGGCCCAGGCCCTGGGCGAGCTCTCCGCCGACCGGCCCGGGGCCTCCTTCGCCCTCGGCCACCTCGCCCCGCTGCTCCTGGTCCAGGTCCTGCGCGCCCTGCTCGCCCACGGGGGCGCCGACGCCCACCCGGCCGGACTGCTGCGCGCGCTGGCCGACGAGCGCCTCGCGCCCGCACTGCGCCTGATGCACGCCGACCCCGCCCGCCCCTGGACCCTCGCCGAACTGGCCCGCGCGGCCACGATGTCGCGCACCAGCTTCGCCCAGCGGTTCAAGGATCTGACGGGCGTCCCGCCGCTCGCCTACCTGCGGCGCCTGCGGATGCGGCTGGCCCAGCACACCCTGCGCCGTACGGACACGCCCCTGTCCGCCATCGCGGGCTCCCTCGGCTACGGCTCGGACAGTGCCTTCAGCAACGCCTTCAAACGGGCAACCGGCCTGTCCCCCCGGCACTACCGCGAGGCCGCCCGCTCCACGCCCGAGTTCCCCGCCCGGGGGTGACGGGCCGGGCCGGAGGTCATCCGTCGACGGCGGCACCGGGGTCGGCGGTGGCGGACGCCGGGCGGTCCGACAGCTCCGTCCACAGGTCGAGGAAGGCGCGCAGGGGCGCGCTCGGCCGGGCGCCCTCCCGCCACACGAACACCTTCCGCAACCGGACGGCGGGCTCCAGCGGCACGACGACGAAACGCCGGTCGGCGGCCAGCACCGGACTCGCGCCGGAGGTGAGGGCGGTGCCGATCCGCTCCGCGACCAGCGCGAGCTGGAGGGCGACGTCGTTCGTGGCGTAGGCGATGTCCAGTCGCAGGTCCGCGGCGGCGAAGGCCGCCCGGACGAATGCGTGCACGCCACTGTCGGGGCCGTAGCTGATGACCGGGCCCCGGACCGCCTCGTCGAGGGGCATCGGACGGTCCGCGGGCCGGCTGCCGGCGGGGAGGACCGCGACGATCCGGTCCTCCAGCAGCACCCGTGAGGCGACACCGGCCGGTTCGCCGTCCGGCGGCCCGGCGACCACGGCCGCGTCGATCTCCCCGGCGCGGACCCTGGCCAGCAGCGAGGGGCTCGACGCCCCGACCAGACTCACCGCGACCCTGGGGTAGCGACGGTGGTACTCCCCCAGCAGCCGGGGGACGCCGGTGCCTTCCAGGCCCCCGACGGTCCCCAGCGCGAACGAGCCGCCGAGCAGGCCCGACCGCTCGGCGAACTCCAGTACGGCCGACGCGGCCGACGCCAGACAGGCCCGGGCGTGCGGCAGCAGGGCCGCGCCCCCGGAGGTGAGCACCACCTGCCGGGGCAGCCGTTCGAACAGCGGCTCCCCCAACTCCTTCTCCAGGGCCTGGATCTGCTGGCTGATCGCGGGCTGGACGACATGGCAGCGGGCCGCCGCCCTGGTGAACGAGCGCTCCTCCGCCACGGCGACGAAGTATTCGAGCGTACGGAGCTCCATGGCCGACAAACTATCAATTCCGCAGCTGAGCAGCCGGGTTCCGGACGGGGCGCCGTCGGCTTCGAGCTCCCCGGTACGACGAGCCGCGGGGTGACGAAGCGCGGTGTGATCAGCGGCCGTGACGGCTGCCATCAGCAACGCCTATTGGACCCGGGCTCCGGGGGCGCCGATGCTGGTGACCGGGGTACCGGCCGGACCCGCGGCTCCGGCGGAGTGCGAGGACAGAAGATGAGAGTGACCGTCGTCGGCGGCGGCATCGCCGGACTTACCTGTGCCCTGAGCCTGCACGCCGCCGGCTTCGCGCCCCGGGTGTACGAAGCGGCGCGGAAGGTCGAGGCGGTCGGCGTCGGGATCAACCTGCTGCCGCACGCCGTCCGGGAACTCGCCGAACTCGGCCTGGAACAGGAACTCGCCGCCGTCGCGCTGCCGCCGCACCGGTTGACCTACCGCGACTGGACGGGCGGGACAGTGTGGGAGGAGACGCTCGGCCGCGCCACCGGTTACCGCTGGCCGCAGTACTCCGTGCACCGCGGCCGTCTGCAACTGCTGCTCCTGGCGGCGGTCCGCGAGCGGCTGGGACCGGACGCGGTCCGTACCGGCCTGCTGTTCCAGGGGTTCGAGCAGGACGCGGACGGCGTCCGCGCCCGGTTCCTTGACCGGGCGAGCGGTCGGCCCGCGGTCGACACCGCCGACGTCCTGATCGGCGCCGACGGCATCGACTCCTCGGTCCGCCGCCTGCTCTACCCGGACGAGGGCCCGCCGAACGGGAACGGCGTCCACATGTGGCGCGCGGTCGCACCGCACCCGAGGGTCCTCGACGGCCGGACGATCGTGGTGGCCGGAGGCACCCCCGGCGCGAAGTTCATCGCCTATCCGATCGGGGACAGCACGACCCCGGCCGCCGACACCCTGGTGAACTGGGTGCTGGAGGTACGCCACGGCCCGGACGGACCGCCCCCGGGCGGCCCGGGCCGTCGCGTCCCCGCCGCGGAGGCCCGCGCCGCGCTGTCGTCCTGGCACCTGCCGTGGATCGACGTCGCGGCGCTCGCCGAACGCTCCCCGGCGATCCTCGAGTACCCGATGACCGACCGCGACCCCCTGCCGCGCTGGAGCTTCGGCCGGGTCACCCTGCTCGGCGACGCCGCGCACCCGATGTTCCCCATGGGCATGAACGGCGGCTCGCAGTCCGTCGTCGACAGCCGGGTGCTGGCCTGGTGCCTGGCCCGCGACAACGACCCCGTGGCCGCCCTCGACCGCTACGACCGGATGCGCCGTCCGACCGTCAACGCGATCGTGCTGGCCAACCGGCAACTGGGGCCGGAGGAGACCATCGCGCGGGCCGAGGCACTCCCCGGGCCCCTGCCGCCCGGGGAGGCGGAGCGGATCTCGGCCCGTTACAAGCGGCTGACCGGGGCCACCGTGTCCCAGGTCAACACCCACCCGTCGTGGACCGTCCGCGACCACAGCCGGTCAGGAGCCGCGCCCGCTTCCTGAGGAGATCGGGGAGGAGCCTCTGCGCACCTGGTCGGCAACCACTCGCCTTCACGACCTGCGAGGCCGACACGACGACCGGGCGCGGTCGGGCAGGCATTGCGGGTCCGCCACGAGCGGGCGGTACGGGCAACGCACGTCACGACTCGTTTCACATGAAGGACAACGGGGCCCTGACCTTCCTGGAGGCGACCGTGCCACCCGAGGGCGGCCCCGCGCCGCACGTCCACAACGATCACGACGAGGCGTTCTACGTGATCTCGGGCGAGCTGGAGTTCCTCAGCGGCGACGAGACCGTGACCGCCGGCCCCGGCGGGTTCTTCTTCGTCCCTCGCGGCGCGGCACCGCTTCCGCAACCGCGGGCACCACGCGGCCAAATGGTCTTCTTCACCCCGGGTGCCATCAAGGAATTCCTCCTCTCCGACGCCACACCGGCCCGCCCCGGAGCCGCTCCGCCCCTCCGCCGGCTCAGCATCGCTGAGCCGGCGGCGGAACTGATGGAACGCTACGCCACCGAGATCCTCCCCGACCCCAGCCAGGAACTGCTCAACGCCGCGTACAGGCTGTGTTCAACTGGCGCCATGATCAACGGCACCACTCTCGTCCTCGGCGCGTCGGGCAAGACCGGCCGGCGGATCGTCGCCCGGCTCAGGGTGCGCGGTGTGCCGGTCCGCGCCGCCTCCCGGTCGAGCCCGACGCCGTTCGACTGGTCCGACCCCGGCGGCTGGGACGCGGTCCTGCGGGGCGTCGCCGTCGCCTACGTGGTGGCGCCGGGCGTGGCGGGCCCGGTGCACGGGTTCGTGGCCCGGGCCGAGGCCGCCGGGGTGCGGCGGCTTGCCCTGCTCTCCGGACGCGGCGCCGACACCTGGGGCGACTCCGCCTTCGGCCTGGACATGCGGTCGGCCGAGGATGCCGTACGCCGCTCGGCCCTGGAGTGGACCGTCCTGCGAGCGTCGAACTTCGCCCAGAACTTCGACGAGGGCCTCTTCCACGCCCCGTTGGTCGCCGGGGAGCTGGCGCTCCCGGCGGGCACCGTCCCCGAGCCGTTCGTCGACGTCGAGGACGTCGCCGATGCCGCAGCCGCGGTGCTGACCGAACCCGGCCGGCACACCGGTCGGGTCTACGAGCTGAGCGGACCGCGTGCGCTCACCTTCGGCGAGGCCGTCGACCTCATCTCCCGGGCGTCGGGGCTGCCTATCGCCTACCGGCGGATCTCCCCCGACGATTACGCCAGGACGCTGGTCGACCAGGGTCTCGGCGAGGAAGACGCCCACCACATCGCCGAGATGTTCGTCATGATGGAACGCGGCCTGATCGCGGCGACGACGGTCGACCTGGCCACAGTGCTGGGGCGGGCGCCCCGGACGTTCGAGGAGTACGTCGTTCGGGCTGCGGCGGCAGGCGCGTGGCGGCGGTGACCGTACCATTGGACCGGCTTCAGACCTCGCTCACCGGACCGGACCGCCCGTCCGGTGAGGACGCCCAGCCCCAACGGCGGCCGGCAGCCGCTCGGGCAGGACCCGGCTGGTGGTGAGACCGGGAGTCACCCGGGGCGCCACCGCACCGTCGGGCCCCCTCGTTCAACTCCCGGCTCGGCCACATGCTCTCCCGGCAGTGGCCGGGCCGGGCGCCCGTCGATGCCTGGCACGACGGACGCCGCCGCTTCGCTGCGGCCGGCCCCTCCTGCAAGGGCTCACCGACAGGGTCAGCCGACCGCCCTGGCGGCGTCGTCGATGAGCCCGGCCACGACCTCGGGGTGACTGAGCATCACCACGTGGGAGGAGGTCGGCACCTCGACGACCTTGCGGGCGTTGGCGCGGGCATACATCCACCGCTCGCAGGCCGGCGGGATCGCCCTGTCCCGGCCGGCGACCAGGCCCCAGGACGGGATCGTCCGCCAGGCGGCGGCCGTCGTGGGGAAGGTGAAGGAGTCGGCGTCGAAGGGCCGTTGGGTGGCCTGGAGGATCCGGAACTCGGCCTTGGAGATGTCCGCGGCGAAGGCCGCCTGGCCGTCCCTGCCCAGGTAGAAATCGGTCCCGGTCGTGCCGTCGGCCTTGGTGTACGGCACCGGCACGCTCACCGGAAGCACCTCGCTGCCGGGGAACTTCCCGATGAGCTCGCCCTGCGTCTCGCCCACGTCGGGCACGAACGCGGCGACGTACACCAGGGCCTTGACGTTCGCCTTCCCGGCGGCGGCGTTGGTGATGACCGTTCCGCCCATGGAGTGGGCGACCAGCACGACCGGTCCGGGGATGCTGTCCAGCAGACTCGCGATGTACGGGGCGTCGGTCGGGAGGCCGCGCAGCGGGTTGGCCCCGCAGACGGTGGGGTAGCCCTTGCGCTGCAGTTCGCCGATGGTGGCGTTCCAGCAGGAGGAGTCGGCGTAGCCGCCGTGCACCAGGACGACGGTGGGCTTCACCCTGGGCTTCCTCTCGTCGGTGCCGCTCGGGGCCGCGGCGGCGGCCGTCGCTCCGGCACCTGCCGTCAGCGCGGCCGATCCGGCCAGCGCCGCTCCGGCGGCCAGCATCGTGCGGCGGGAAAACTCCGTACTCATGGGACTCCTTGTCACGTTCGATCGGGGGAGGGCGGACGGTCGGGCCGGGGTGGTCAGCCGCGCGCGGCCTTCTTGATCAGGTCAGCGGTAGCAGTGACCTGCGACAGATACACCGAGTGGCTGCCAGGGGTCTCAACGGTGATGGCACCGATCCGCTCGGCCATCGCGCGCTGAGCCGGCGGCGGGATCATCCGGTCCTCGGCGGCGACCAGGTACCAGGACGGCTTGAAGCGCCAGGCCGGCCGGGACACCGCGCCGTTGAGGGCCTCCAGGCCCCAGGGGACCTGGGAGTCGGCCATGAACCGGGCCTGTGCCTCCGGCAGGTCGCCCGCGAAGGCCCCGGCGAACGCGTCCCGGTCCAGGAGGAGGAAGCCGTCGACCGGCGGCAGGATCGGCGGCACCGGTGCGCCCGGCGGCGGGTCGGCGATCAGGGTGGCGACCGACTCGCCCTGGTCCGGGGCGAACGCGGCAATGTAGACCAGCGCCGCCACCTTCTCGTGGGTACCGGCCTCGGTGATGACCGCACCGCCGTAGGAATGCCCGACCAGGGTGACCGGACCGGGCATCCCCTCGATCACCTGGTGCGTGGTGGCCACGTCCCCTTCCAGGGAGAAGGTGGGGTTCTGGACGACGGCCACGTCGTAGCCGTCGGCCTTCAGCGTGTCGTAGACGCCCTGCCACCCGGAGCCGTCCACGAAGCCTCCGTGGACGAGCACGACACTGCCGCGGGTCTGGTCCATCGTTCCTCCAGTCAGGTGCGGGGCCGGTCCTCCGGTCCCACCACTGACGGTACGAGCGCCGATACCGGCTCGGCTCCCGTCATCTGACGTAGTGCCATCGACCACCGATCGCTCGCCGCGACACTTCTGCCTGTGGTTGTGCCTGGCTCGCCGACGTGCCCGACGACTTCAATGAAGGCATCCCGAACACCTGCGGTGGAGGCACGGCACCATGCTCGACGAATCGGCCCCGAGGACGACACCGGGCACTCCGCACGGGACACTGGTCGGCCGGTCCCCGGACCTGGCTCGGTTCGACGACTTCGTCGCCGGCGTCCCGGACGCGGGCGGATCGGTGGTGCTGCTGGGCGAGCCCGGTGTGGGCAAGACAGCCCTGCTGGACGCCGCGGCCACCCGGGCCGCAGGGCACGGCCTGAGGGTCCTGCGGGCCACCGGCGTCCAGTACCGTTCCCAGGCCGGCTGCTCGGCCCTGCTGCAACTGCTGACGGCCACGCCCGAGCTGCGCGAGGCCGTGACCGGGGCACCGGTCCTGGCCGCGGCACTCGGCCTCGAACCGGGGATCGCCCCTGGCCCCGACGCGGTCGCCGAAGCCGTGATCCTGCTGCTCAAGAACCTGTCCACCGTCCGACCCGGCCTGCTGGTGCTCGACGACGCGCAGTGGCTCGACCGCTCCAGCGCCGCAGTCCTGGAACGAGTCGCACGTCGGCTCGCCGGGACCGGCACGGGGCTGGTGTGCGCCGCCCGACCGGGAGAGCCGAGCTTCTTCGACCACGTCGGCCTGCCGGTCCACGAACTGGGCCCACTGAGCCCGGCCGACGCCGAGGAACTGCTCACCCACCGGTTCCCGGCCCTGGCCGCACGGGTCCGCCGCCGGCTGGTCGCCGAGGCCGAGGGGAATCCGCTGGCGCTGCTGGAACTCCCCGCCGCCCTCACCGACCCGCAGCGCACCGCGGCAGCGCCGTTGCCGCAGCGAATTCCGCTGACCCAGCGGCTGCAGGCGGCCTTCGCCGCCCGCGTCGAGACCCTGCCGGCCCCGACCAGGCACCTGCTGCTGGTCGCGGCGCTGGAGGGCAGCGGCAACCTCCAGGTCGTGCGGCGCGCCGTCGCGGGCCGCTGCGGCCTGAAGCACCTGGCGCCGGCCGAGCGCGTGCAACTGGTCCACATCGACGACGCCACCGGGCGGTTGGCCTTCCGGCACTCGCTCATCCGCTCCGCCGTGGTCGACCTGGCGGCCAGTGACCAACGGCGCAGCGTCCACCGCGCGCTGGCCGAGGCGTGGACCGGGGTACCCGAGCAGCGGGCCTGGCACCTGGCACGGGCCTCGATCGAGCCCGACGCGGAAATCGCGGCCCTGCTGGAGGAGGCCGCCGAGGTCAGCGCACGCCGGGGCGACGGGCCGAACGCGGCGGGAGCCCTGGTGCGCGCCGCCGAACTGAGCCCGACCGGAGCGGAACGCGCCCGTCTGCTGGCCAAGGCCGCCTACGTCGGAGCCAGCCTGACCGGCGGTCTGCGGGATGTCCCCCGTCTGCTGGAGGAAGCCCGCCGGGCCGACCCCGCGGCCGACTCACTGCCTGCGGCGATGGCCGCCTCGGTGTTCCTGCTCAACAGCTACGGCGACGTCGACGCGGCCTTCCGGCTGCTCGGCGGGGCCGTCGCCCAGCAACGGCGGTCGGCCCAGCACCCGGCCCAACACCCCGACGCGGCCGTGCCGGAGGCGCTCGCGGCCCTGCTCATGGTCTGCGTGTACGGGGGACGCCCCGAGCTGTGGGCGGAGTTCGACGCGTTGGCGGCCGGGCTCGACCCGGTGCCGGACACCCTCCACCTGATGCGGACCGTCTTCGGGGACCCGGCGCGGGCCCGGGGCTCGGACTGGGAGCGTCTCGACGCCGCCGCCGAGACGCTGACCGGCGAACGCGATCCGGTCCGGATCCTGAAGGTGGCCACGGCCTGCGCCTACGGCGACCGCCTGTACCTGGTCGACGAGCCGCTGCGTCGCATGGCGGCCGGTGGCAGCAGGGGCGACAACATCCTCCCGGCGATCCAGGCCCTCTCGCTGCTGAGCAGCCGGGCATGGTTCGCCGGGCAGTGGCCGCAGGCGCGCCGCCTGTGCCGGGAGGCACTGGACCTGTGCGAGGAGTTCGACCACCCGCTGCGGTCATGGACGGCGAACTTCACCCTCGCCTGCGTCTCCGCGGCCTGCGGCGAGTTCGACGCGGCCCGCCTCCTCGCCGACCGGACGGACCAGTGGGCCGGTGCCCGGCGGGCCGATGCCGTACGCCGGTACGCCGCACAGGTCCGGGCCACGATCGCCCTGGCGCGGGGCGAGTTCGAGCAGGCGTACCGGCACTTGGGCGTCATCTCCGCGCCGGGGACACTGGCCCCGTTCGTCGGGCAGGCCCTGTGGGTCTTCCTGGACGCCGCCGAGGCCGCGGTGCGCACCGGACGGCGCGAGCAGGCGCTGAGCCTGGTGGCCGCCGCCCGGGTCGCAGGCCTGCACACCGTCTCACCGCGGCTGGAGATGGTGGTACTCGCCTCGGCCGGCCTCGCCGCCGAGGACGACGACGAGGCCGAGTCCCGGTACCGGGAGGCGCTGGCGGTCGACGGCACCGGGCGCTGGCCGTTCGAACAGGCGCGGATCCGCCTCTACTACGGCGAACGACTGCGCCGCACCAGGGCACCCGCCCGGGCCCGGGAGCACCTCACCGCCGCGGTCGAGACCTTCGACTGGCTCGGTGCCGTACCCTGGGCCGTCCGCGCGCGGGCCGAACTGCGCGCCTGTGGCGAAGCGGCTCACGGAGGCGGAGACCGCGGACTGCTGACGCCCCAGCAGTGGGAGATCGCCCGGCTCGCCGCCCAAGGACTCTCCAACAAACAGATCGGCGTCAGGCTCTGTCTGTCGCCCCGCACCGTCTCGACCCACCTCTACCAGCTCTTCCCCAAACTCGGGATCACCAGCCGGGCCGCCCTCCGCGACGCGCTGGAGCAGGTGACCCGGTAGCGCCGGCGGGGTCGCGCAGGGGCAGCTCAGGGCCGCTCAGCCGCCGTCGGTGCCGCTCCATGCCTTCAGCAGCTCCTCCGTCGCCGCGATCTCCGCGGTAGCGTCCGCTGCGGTGAACAGTTCCCGCGCCGCCTCCAGGGTCGAGGCGGCTTCGGCCAACCGGCCCTGCTGGTGCTGGAGCTGGGCCAGCTTCAGTTGGACGCGGCCCTGGTGGAGTGTCATGCCGGTCCGGCCGGCGTTGTCGGCGGCGGTCCGGTAGGCGGATTCGGCCAGGTCGTACTGCTGGACTGCCTGGTGCGCCGTGGCCAGATAGAAGTGACCGGAGGTCAGCAGGACGTCGGCGACGGTCTGCCAGGCCTCGCCCGCCGGCGGGCGGCGGGCGATCTCGATGCCCGCCCGGAGCTTCTCGATCGCCGCGCCGGGCTCACCGAGGCCCAGCAGGGTGACGGCGACCGACATCAGGACGGTCGTCCGGCCCGTCCAGTCGTCCACCTGGGCGAAGAGCTGCTCCGCCTGCTCGGAGTAGGGCAGCGAGGCCGCCGGGTCGGTGGTCATCCTCGCCCGCGCCGCGAAATGCAGGGCCCAGGCCCGCTGGCGTGCCGCGCCGGCCTGTTCGGCGATCCGCGCCGCCTCCAGCGCGGACGCCACCGCCTGCTCGGTGTCGCCGTTCTGGGCCGTCGCCCAGGACAGGTTGTACAGCTGGGTCGCCTGCGCGACCGGGTCACCGACCCGCTGCGCGGCCGCGGCGGACAGCGTGAACAGCTCCTGCCAATGAGGCCACAGCATCCACTGGTTGGAGAACCAGTGCAGTGCGTCCGCGGTGTCGACGACGAGGCGGTCCCAGCCCTCCGTGGCGGCGACGCGTACCGCGCCGAACCAGTTCTCGGACTCGGCCCGCAGCCAGGCTTCGGCCACCTCCGAGGTGGACAGGTCCACCGGATGCCGCCAGTGCGCCGGTGCGGCCCCGTGATCGGGGTCGAACCACAGACCGGCGGCGGCCGTCACCTCCAGCAGCCATGCGACCGCCGTCCGCGTCAGGACCGCGCGCTCGGCCGGATCCTCCTCCGCCGCGAGGCGCTCGGCGGCGAACAGCCGGATCAGGTCGTGGAAGCCGTAGCGGCCGTCGTCGGACTGGGACAGCAGCCCCAGCTCGTGCAGTTCCTCCAGCACGTCCTCGGTGTCCAGCAGGTCCGCGGCCCGCGGCGGCCGTGCTCCGCCCAGGACCGAGGCCAGGGCCACGTCGAAGTCCGGGCCCGGGACCAGGGCGAGCCGGCGGCACAGGCACCGGGCCGCCATACTCAGCTGGTCGTAGGACATCCGGAACGCCGCCGTGATCTGCAGGTCGCCGGCCCGGATCTGCTCCAGCCGCCGTCCGGAGTCGGCCAGCCTGTTCGCCAACTCCCCCGCGGTCCACGCCGGTCGGGTGGCCAGCCGGTTGCCGACGATGCGCAGCGCCAGCGGCAGCCCGCCGCACACCGCGGCCAGCTCGTCGAGCCCCTCGCCGCGCGGGCCGTCGGCGTCACCGATGATCGACGCCAGCAGCCGCCGTCCCTCCGCGGCCTCCAGCGTCGGTACCGGCAGCCGGTGGACGCCCTCCAGCCCGGTCAGCAGTCGGCGGCTGGTCACCAGTACGAGGCCCGCCCCCGCGCCGGGAAGCAACGGACGCACCTGCTCCTCGTCCCGGGCGTTGTCCAGGATCAGGACGGCGGGATGCTGCTCGAACAGTGTGCGGAACTGCCCGGCCCGGCCGTCGACCTCGTCGTGGATGTCTCGGTCCGCGACTGCCAGCGCCTTGAGCAGACGGAAGAGTGCCGCGTGCGCCGCCAACGGATCGGGATCCAGCCCGCGCAGGTTGACGTAGAACACGTCGAGGCCGCGCGAGTCGGCTATCAGCCGCGCGGCCCGCACGGCGAGGGTGGTCTTGCCGATACCCCCCGGGCCCGACAGCACCGAGACCGGCACCTCTGAGCCCGCCGCGGCCAGCGTGGCGAGACGGGCCAGCTCAGTCTCCCGCCCCGCGAAGTCCGGGAGCTCCCGGGGCGGGACGCACCAGCCGGCCGGTGCCGTCACCGGCCGCGGACGCCCCGCCTCCGCAAGCTGCTCCAGCCGGACCCGGTCCGCCTCACCCAGCCCCAGCCCGTCGGCCAGCGCCGTGACCGTCCTGCGCTGCGGCCCCAGGCTGTGCCCCCGCTCCAGCCCGCCGATCGCTCGCACGCTGACCCCGGAGGACTCCGCCAGTGCCTCCAGTGTGAGCCGCTCCCGTTGTCGCAACCGCCGCAGCTCCGCGGCGAACGTGGTCCCACGGTGATCCTCGCCCCTGTCAGCCATGTCCATCGCGAGCAGCCCCTCCGGTGCGAGATCAGTGGCCCGACTGTAGTGGAGGTGACCGAACAGCGAAGTTCGAACGTCTCGTTGGGAACCGATGGGTTCGGACGAGCGGCATCCCTCCGCGAGCCCGACCGACCGGGCTCGCGGAGGGCAACCGGCGGCGGACCGCTCCGCTCAGGTCCGCGCCGCCGGATCAGAGCTCCGCGTGGTTCCAGCCGCCGGTCGAGCCGACCTGGCTGGTGCTGCCGATCAGCATCGCCATCCGGCGCTGCACACGGCTCAGCACGGCGGGGACGGGCTGAAGGGGTGCCGAAGACCTGAGGACGTCTTCAGCCCCCGGCGATCCGTCGCCACTGGCTGGGTGTCGCACCGAAGGTCCGGCGGAAGCGGCGCGAGAAGTACGCCGCGTCGGAGAAGCCCCAGGATCCGGCGATGCGCTCCACCGTCAGGTGCCGGTGGGTCGGTGCCACCAGGTCGTTCCGGGCCCCTTCGAGGCGGCGCCGGATGATCCACTGTTCGAGGCTGAAGCCGCTGTCCTCGCAGAGCCGGTAGAGGGTCCTGACGGAGATGTGGTGAACCGCCGCGATCCGTCGGGGGTCGAGGTCTCGTTCCCGCAGATGGAGCCGGGCGTACGCCAGGACACGGGTGAGCAGGGTCTCCCGGGCGGTGCGGCGACGGGTCCGGTCGTCTCCGGCGACGGAGACGATCCAGGCGCGGGTGAGTTCGGTGGTCGCGTTGACCAGAGCCTCGGTCTCGGGGCCTCCGGTGAGACTGTCGGCGACCGCGTACAAGCCCTTGAGGTGGTTCACGAGGAGAATGCCGACGGGGCTGTGCTGAATGACGGGGAGCGCCGCGCGCACGGCGTCGGTCGGTACGGTGAGGCCGGAGGTGTCGAGCAGGAAGGCGAGACTGCTTCCGGTGCCCGACCACGAGTAGCCGTACCCGTCCGGCATGTGGAGGAGCGACAGGCTGTCCCGGCTCAGGCGGCGCTGGTGGTCCTCGAACGAGAAGCCGCCCTCGCCCCGGACCTGGAGGACCACCGCGACCGCCTCCATCGCGTCCTTCCGGGCCTGTCCCAGCGAGCGGCCGATGCTGAAACCGGTGCCCTGGGTGTTGAACAGGGTGAGGGAGCCGATGTTCCAGAGGTCGATCCGCCTCCACATCCGCTCCTCGGGCTCCTCCTCCTCGACGATGTCGACACCGCCCTGCTCGACGGCCCCCGTCCGGTAGGCAGCCGTCCGATCGCCCTTCGGCAGGTCGTTCGTGTCCAGGACCAGCACACCGTCTCCCCTCTCGCGCCTCCCGCCCAGGGCATCCTGCACCGCTCGGTGACCCGGTGTCAGCCTCGTCCGGGCGACAGTCGCGGCGGGGTACTGGCGCTCAGGGACAAGGTGTTGGCACACAGGGCACCGACCGGGGTCGGGCGCGCTGCCATAGTCCTTGGGACTCCCACCGACCGGTTCCCGGTCGGACCTGTCACCTCCCGCCCGGGTGCACCCGCACCTTCCCGCCGACAAGGAGTTCCGCATGTCCGACGCCAGCCCGTGGCAACGGCTCACCCGGCGCCTCGCCGGGCTCCTGGCCGCACTCGTCCTGTCTCTCACCGCGCTCGGCACCGGCGCGCCCGCCGCACACGCCGATCCGGCCCAGCCGCTCACCGTCGTCGACTGGGACATCAGCGGCCTCGAACACGGCGGCCAGGGCCACCACGACCGGTACTGGAACCTGATCGACCAGATCCACCAGATCAGCGGCCACGACTTCTACCAGGTCCTGGACGAGACCACCACGACCTACAACCAGCTGATCCAGGTCCGGGTCACCTACGGCGGCCAGTACGTCGTCTCGCTCTACTTCTGGGCCAACACCCTCTACCTGGCCGGGATCTACCAGCCCGGTCAGCCCGACGGCACCGGCAACCGGCACTACGTCTTCCCCGACGGCTACCCCGCCGCCTTCAACCAGGTCCTGGGCGTCCAGGCCCACCAACTGCCCTGGAACGGCAGCTACGCCAACCTGCCGGGCGGCGGCAACCGCGCAGAGCGCCAGCTCACCCCGCAGAACCTCCAGAACGGCCTGCTGACCCTGCGCAGGACCCAGGAACTCCTCGGCTCGGCGGCCGGAACCAACACCATCGGCTCCTACCTCGTCGACGTCATCGGCGCGACCGCCGAGGCGGCCCGCTTCGGCTACATCTTCGACACCGTCCGGCAGAACATCCGCAACCAGGCGTCGACACCGATCGGCGCCTTCGGCGCGGACCTCGAAACCAGCTGGGGCCAGCTCTCCGCCTGGGTCTACGCCCGCCTCAACAACCCTTCCGGCCCCGGCATCACCATCGGCGCCCCTGCATACAGCCGGTACTACGCGACGGTGGCGGCCCTAATCGCCAACCTCGGCTACATCGAACTCAACGGCCACAAGCGCAACGGCTGACGGCACCGCTCCGCCCGATCTCCCCGGGGGACGAGGCGAGTGGTGAAGGTAGGCGGTAGGGCGACGGTCTGTACCGAGCCAAGGAACTGCGGCAGGCCCTTGCCTGCGTACCCGGGACAACGAGCCGGCCGCCACGCCCAGCCGCCAGGTCCACGGTGATCCCGCGCGCCCACCGGGGCGCCGTGCATCGCCTCTGCCACAACGACGCAGGTCTTCGAATCAGCAACATGACCGTGGTGCAGTCCGAACACGGCGAAGCCGGCTCGGTCAAGCGGTGGCCGACCAGGCCAATTCGCCACTGACGATCAGTCAGAAAAGTCAGCAAAAAGTCAGCATCAGTACGAGCGGACCTTGCGAAACGCACGTAGACCTGAGAATCGACGCGCCCCGTGCCTGCCTCCCGAGGAAGCAGGCACGGGAAGCGGAACTCGTCCTGCGACCGCCCTTCCGATGCGCTTCGGATGGCGGAACAGTCCAGTGGACAGCGACCGGAACAGGTGCTTCATCCGAGACATCTTCCCAGGTCAGCGCACCCGTCCGCGCGCCTTCAGGGGAATGTCGGGGAGGGCCGGGGCGTGGAGGCGGGCACCGTCGTAGCCGTGCACTTCGCCGAAGCGAATTCCCTTTTCCCAGTCGTTCCGCGCTTGTGCGATCTCCTCACCGGATCGGCCGATGAAGTTCCACCACAATCCGATACCCCACGAGACCGTTACCGAGCGGCCCAGCCCGCCCCGGGTGGGCCGCCGAGAAGACTGCCGTCCGTCAATGACCACGCCGAAGCAACCGGCGCCGGCCAGCTGCGATCAGGCAAGTCTTCACTTTAAGGTCTTTACTCATACCTTTCATCCCGATATCGCCTGCTCACCGGATGGTCGACATCGCTCTGCTTGTGCGGTCAGGACGGCAAGGTGACCGACTGGGCGTGGTGGAAGACGTTCTTGTCGTCCCAGGTCTTCTTGGTCCTCTGCAGCCGGGCGTAGTTCTCCTTGTAGTACAGGCGCTGGTACGCGGGCTTGGTCTGGCCGGCCTGGCCGAGGTCGATGTCGGGGTAGTTGACGTAGGCACCGTCGGTGGTGCTGGTCGGTCCGATCTCCGGGATGCCGCCGGTGGACTTGTAGACGGCCTGGTAGATGCCGCGCAGGTAGGCGAGGTGGGCGTCGTCACCGGCGGGGTCGGTCCAGTAGGTCTGGTACTGGAGCTTCATGATCGAGTCGCGCTGGGGAACGGCCGTCTCGGTGGAGCCGCGGGCATTGATCCGACAGCCGTAGGAGTCGATCTGGACCAACGTCTGCTTGAGGTCGATCCCGCCCGCGTCCCTGGTCAGCCAGGCCCAGAAGGCATCGGTCTGGGCGGAGGTGAAGGGCTCGCGGTGGTACGCCGACTTGTACTTGCCGCGCTGGTTGTCGCCGGAGGGGTTGAGCGTCATGGTGGCCTGGAACCACGGCATCTGGCGGCGCTTGTCCGGGTAGGGCAGGAACAGGCCTCCGGCGGTGTGCGTCTGGACGGTCGCCTTGGTCGTCATGCCGGACTCGACGAAGGACACGAACGCGTCCAGCGGGGCGGGGTCGTCCTCGTCCCACTGGCTCAGCAGGACGACGTTCCCGTTCGACTTGTGGGTGAGTTTGAGGATGCTGAACAGGCCCCGGTAGACGGTCTCGTCCTTGCCGCTGTGCTTGGCGAAGAAGGCGCCGAAGTTCTTCAGCAGCGTCCGGAAGTCCTCGGGGTTCTGCAGCAGGCCCTCCCACGGCCAGGCGACGCTGCTCAGCCAGACCCGCGGCGGCGGCTTGGGGATGTCGTGCGCGAAGTGGTAGCGCAGCACCACTCCGAAGTTCCCGCCGCCGCCCCCGGTGTGCGCCCAGAAGAGGTCCTCCTCCGGTGAGCCCTTGGTGTCGAGGCGGTTCGCCCTGGTGAGCTCGACCTTGCCGTCCCGGACGGTGACCACGTCGACCTGGACCAGGTGGTCGACGGTCAGCCCGTGCCGCCGCGACAGCAGGCCGTACCCGCCGCCGCAGATGTGCCCGCCCGCCCCGACCGAGTAGCAGGAGCCGGCGGGCAGCGTGACGTCGTATTTCCGGAACAGCGTGGTGTAGATGTCCCAGTTGGTGGCACCGCCCTCGACGCAGTACGTCGGCTTTCCGAACTTGTCCGTCGCCGCGTAGACGCCCCGCAGGGTGCTGAGGTCGAGAATGACGCCGCCGTTGTTGTCGACGAACCCCTCGTAGCAGTGCCCGCCGGCCCGGACCGTCGGCCTCAGGCGCCTTGCGAGGGCTGTCTTCAGCTCCGCCACGGCGTCCGCCTCGTTGCCGACCAGGCGGATGTACTCCGGTTTGCTGCTCCAGCGCTGGTTGAAGCCCTGACCGAGCGTCTGGTACCGCGGGTCGGTCGGCAGCACGGACTGGCCCTCGGCCACCGCCGCCGCGTCGGCATCGGAACCGGCAGCAGCGGCCGCGGCCGGAACGGCGGCCGCGCCCAGCGAACCGACCGAAACCCCGGCGGCGGCCATTCCGGCACTGCCCAGGAATCCACGGCGGGAGAATTCTCGACGCATGTCAGGACCCACTTTCTCGACTCTGAGAAGCTGGCAGCCGCACGCTAGCACGAGAAACGAGAAAAGGAATCCCTATACGAATTAATGTGAAAGTACGTCCTTTTTGAAAGCCCGTCCGGAATCGCCCGCACGACGTGACGGACGGCTCAGGAGGCCGACCCGTCCGGCGCACGCAGCGCCGCCGCGATCAGACCCCGACCTCCTCCGGCCGCACGCTGCCACCGCTCACCAGCCGGTCGAAGACCAGCCCGTCGACACAGGCCAGCAGGGTCGTGGTGCGCCCCTCCACATCGGCCGCCCCCTGTCCGACTGTCCGGCGAGGAACACCCGGACGGCGTGGCGCGCCGCATTCTCACGCGGGACGAGGATCTCGCGCAGCTCGGGGTCGCGCGCGCCCCCGGGGCGGCCGCCTTGACGACGGATGTAATTAGGGGCCATACTACCTTCATGGTTCACGACAGGCCCCAGCCCGACACGGGCGGCGCACCCACGCTCGACCAGGCACAGCGCCAGATCACCCGCTACGGCCTCACGGCCGACCCGCAGGCGATCCTGGTCGCGGCCCGCCTGATGACGGCGGGGGCCCGGCTCGGTCAGGCCGGCGAGGCGCACTTCTCCCGGTTCGGCCTGTCGACCGGACGCTACCGGCTGCTCGCCGACCTGGAGGACCACGGCGGCGAGAAGTCGCCCTCCCAACTGGCGGTCAGCCTCGGAGTGTCGCGGGCGACCGTGACCGGCCTGGTCGACGGGCTCGAGCGCGACGGCCTGGTGGCCCGCCGACCGTCCGCCGAGGACGGCCGGGCCAGTGTGGTCATCCTGACCGCACGCGGCGCCCAGCGCCTGCGGGACATGGCACCCGAGCACTACGCACGCATGCAGGCCATGGTCGGCGGCCTCTCGGTGGAGGAACGCACCGTGTTCCTCGACCTGCTGGCCAGGCTGGTCGAGGGCATGGACGCCCTGACCGCCGACTAGCCCCCAGGCCCCGCAGCACCCAGACCCCACCCGGCTCCACCACGGCGGGCCGCCCGGAGACGACCGGCGGCCCGCCCCCTCACAGACTAATAATTAGGCAACTAAGCACTAATAATTAGCCACCTAATCACCTACAGAGGAAGCCCATGACCGGAACGCACACCATCGCCACCGGCCCGCCCGACGAGCCCCCGCCGTTCGTTCTCCACCGCGAGGTCCTGGTCTCCTACGCCATGCCCGCCGTGATGGCGGGTATCGGCGGCCTGGCGACCCAGCAGTCCGAGCTGGTGATCGCGGCCGGAACCACCATCGCCGGCACCTCCGCCGTGGTCGCCGCGCTGATCGGCTCCCGGCTGCGCCGCCGCCCGGACCACTCGTGGATGCTGCGGGTGCCGCGCCTCCTGCTGGCGGTCGGGCTCGGCGTCCTGGCCGCCGCCGTCGCCCTGGGACTGGGCTGGTCCGGCGCGCACTGGCTGCCGCGCATCCCCGCGCTCGCCGACAGCCCGTGGCCCGCCCGGCTCCGCATCGACCTGCCGGTCTCCGCCGCGATCGCCGCGACCGCGATCGGCTGGCGCTGGCGCGGCACCCGCCCGCGCCGTCCGCGCCGCCGGCACCAGTCCCGCTGACGACACAAGCCCCGCTGACACCACCACCAGCCGACACCACCACCAACCGAAAGGACCACACGATGATCGCCATCATGGGCGCCTCCGGCGCCACCGGCGGCGCACTGCTCCAGAGCCTCGCCGCCCTCGAGGTGCCGAGCCGCGCACTCAGCCGCGACCCGCACCGCCTCGCGGCCGGTCTCACCGTCCGCACCCGCTCGCTGGTCGACCCGGTGGCCGCCGACGCGAATGACCCGGACTCGCTGCGCACCGCCTTCAAGGGGGTCCAGCAGCTGTTCCTCGTCATGACCAACGGGCCGCAGCAGGTCGAGCACGAGCTGCGCGCCATCGACGTGGCCGTCCACAGCGGCGTGGAGCACATCGTCAAGATCTCGGCGCCCGCCGCCGAGCCGGACTCCCCCGTCGCCTTCTCCCGAGGCCACCACCGCATCGAGCAGCACCTGCGGGCCTCGGGGGTCACGGCTACCATCCTGCGGCCGTACGCGTTCATGCAGCGACTGCTGCTGCTGGCGCCCGGCATAGCGGGTGCGGGGTTCGTACACGGTACGCTGGGGGAAACCCGGTGCAACTACGTCGACTGCCGGGACATCGGCGAGGTCGCCGCCGCAGCGCTCACCCGGCCCGGGATCGCCGGGGGGACGTACCACCTGACCGGCGACCGGGCCTACAGCCACCCCGAGCTCGTCGAGCTGATGGGCACGGTGCTCGGCCGGCCCGTCCGCTACGTCGACCTGGAGCCGGCGGAGCTGCACGCACACCTGGTGCGGTTCGCCGGGATGCCCGACTGGCTGGCGAACCACGTCCTGGAGATCCAGCGGCTGGCGACCGACCGGCCGGAGACCCCGGACGACACCGTCGTCCGGCTGCTCGGACGGCCTCCGCGCACTCTGGAGGCCTTCCTCCGCGAGCACCGGGAGCAGTTCAACTGATCCATCCGGCGCCGTGGCGGGCCCGGAAACCGGGCCCGCCACCCGAAGGGAGCACAATTCGGTGTGGCGTGGCTCACGTCGGCGAAATCGACCTGACGGTCCGTCAAAATGACTGACATTCCGTCACTTACGGCCGACCACTGCTCAGTTATTCACTGACGAATCGTCAGATTCGGCCATTCCAGCCAGAGTTGACTGGAGTGTCGGGTAGTTCGCCGTTCATCACCCAGGGCTACCATCGGTCGGGTTGTCCGCTCCGGCCCCGGAGTGGGGTCACCCGATCAGGCGTGTGCTCCCACCGCCCCCAGGGACCGGGCATTGGTCGGAACGGGGCGAGGACGAGGAGCGCACGGTCTGCCATGACAGCTGAACCGATCCACACCGAGACAGCGCAGGACGCGACAGCACAGGACGCGACCGCGGCGGAGTACAGCGCTCCCGCGGAGCTCAGCGCCCTGGCGGACCCCAGCGCGCCCGCGGACCCCAGCGCGCCGGCGGGGCACAGCGCCCTGACAGGGCAGCAGCACCGCCCGGAGCTGCAGGCCCCCACGGCGCAGGCCCTCTTCCCCGGTCGCCCGGCCCCCGCCCCGCGGACCCTGGTCGACATCCTGGACGCCACCGTCCGCGCCCACCCGAACGAGCCGGCCCTCGACGACGGGCGCACCGTCCTCAGCTACCGGGCGCTCGCCGCCGAGGTCGAGCAGCTGCGCGGCCGTCTGGCCGCCGCCGGCATCGGCGCGGGCGACCGGGTCGGCATCCGCGTCCCGTCCGGCACCAACGACCTCTACATCGCCATCCTCGCCGTGCTGGCCGCAGGCGCCGCCTACGTGCCCGTCGACGCCGAGGACCCGGACGAGCGCGCCCAGCTGGTCTTCGAGGAGGCCGCCGTCGCCGCCGTGCTCGGGGCGGACCGCGCGCTCACCACCACCACCGGCACCAGCACCACCACCACCGGCGCGGAACGGACCGCGGCGCCCGCCGGCTACCGGCCGACCCCCGCCGACGACGCCTGGATCATCTTCACCTCCGGCTCCACCGGCAAGCCCAAGGGCGTCGCCGTCACCCACCGCAACGCCGCCGCCTTCGTGGACGCCGAGGCCGCGCTCTTCCTCCAGGAGGAGCCGATCGCCCCCGGCGACCGGGTGATGGCCGGGCTCTCCGTCGCCTTCGACGCCTCCTGCGAGGAGATGTGGCTGGCCTGGCGCTACGGCGCCTGCCTGGTGCCCGTCCCCCGCTCCCAGGTGCGCAGCGGCGCCGACCTCGGCCCGTGGCTCGCCGAGCAGGAGATCACCGTGGTCTCCACCGTCCCGACGCTGGCCGCGCTCTGGCCCGCCGAGGCGCTGAACGAGGTCCGGCTGCTGATCTTCGGCGGTGAGGCCTGCCCGCCCGAGCTGGTGCAGCGCCTGGTCACCGAGGGCCGCGAGGTCTGGAACACCTACGGGCCCACCGAGGCGACCGTGGTGGCCTGCGCGGCCCTGCTGACCGGCGACGGCCCGGTACGGATCGGTCTGCCGCTGGACGGCTGGGACCTCGCCGTGGTCGACGAGCAGGGGCGGCCCGTCCCGGTCGGCGACACCGGCCAGCTGGTGATCGGCGGCGTCGGCCTGGCCCGCTACCTGGACCCGGTGAAGGACGCCGAGAAGTACGCACCGCTCGAATCCCTCGGCTGGGAGCGCGCCTACCGCAGCGGCGACCTCGTCCAGGCCGACCCGGCGGGCCTGCTGTTCCTCGGCCGCACCGACGAGCAGATCAAGCTCGGCGGCCGCCGGATCGAGCTCGGCGAGGTCGACGCGGCGCTCCAGGCCCTGCCGGGCGTGGCCGGCGCGGCCGCCGCCGTCCGCACCGCCCGGGGCGGCAACCAGCTGCTCGTCGGCTACCTGGTGACCAAGGACGGCTGGGACCGCGAGCAGTCCGTCGAGCGGCTGCGCGCCGAGCTGCCCGCCGCCCTGGTGCCGCTGCTCGCCCCCGTCGACTCGCTGCCCACCCGCACCTCCGGCAAGGTCGACCGGGCCGCCCTGCCCTGGCCGCTGCCCGAGCTGGAGACGGCCGGCCCGACCGAGCAGCTGTACGGCACCGAGGCCTGGCTCGCCGAGCAGTGGGCGGAGATTTTGGGCGTGCCGGTGACCGGCGCGCGCGACGACTTCTTCGCGGTCGGTGGCGGCAGCCTCGCCGCCGCCCGGCTCACCACCCTGCTGCGCACCCGCTACCCGAACGCCGCCGTGCTGGACATCTACCAGCAGCCGACGCTGCGCAAGCTGGCCCGCCACCTGGAGCGTTCCGCCGCCGACGGCGGCGAGGCCCGGACGATCGCCCTGGTGCCGACCAGGGCCAAGCTGCTCCAGCTGCTCCTGCTGATCCCGCTGTTCACCGTGGTCGGGCTGCGCTGGACGGTCGCCCTGCTGGCGCTCGGCAACGTGCTCACCTGGTTCGGCGACTACCCGTGGGCGCCCACCGCCTCCTGGTGGGCGGTCGGCGCGGGCGCGCTGGCGCTGTTCACCCCGCCCGGCCGACTGGCGATCGCGGCCGGCGGCGCCCGGCTGCTGCTGCGCGGGCTGCAAACCGGCAGCCACCCGCGCGGCGGCTCCATGCACCTGCGGCTCTGGGCCGCCGAGCGGCTCGCCGAGGTCAGCGGCGCCACCTCGCTCTCCGGGGCCTGGCTGGTGCGCTACGCGCGGGCGCTGGGCGCCAAGGTCGGCGAGGAGGTGGACCTGCACTCGCTGCCGCCCGTCACCGGCATGCTGAAGCTGGGCCGGGGCTGCGCGGTGGAGGCCGAGGTCGACCTGTGCGGGTACTGGCTGGACGGCGACCGGCTGGAGGTCGGCCAGGTCAAGGTCGGCTCGGGGGCCGTGGTCGGGACGCGCTCGACGCTGCTGCCCGGCGCCCGGGTGGGCAAGCGGGCACAGGTGGTGCCCGGCTCCAGCGTCACCGGGCAGGTCCCGACCGGTCAGCGCTGGGGCGGCGCTCCCGCCGTCAAGCTGGGCCGGGCCGAGCGGACCTGGCCCAAGGAGCGCCCGCCGCGCCGGGCCCGCTTCGCCGCGCTGTACGGCGCCAGCGGTACCGCCATCGGCCTGCTGCCGGTGCTGCCCGCGCTCGCGGCGCTCGCCGTCGTCTCCCGGTTCGTCCGGCCCGGTGACGACCTCGCCGCCGCGCTCGGCGGCGCCCTGCTCGCGCTGCTGCCCGCCACCCTCGTCTACGGCGCGCTGTACGCGGCGCAGCTGGTGGCGGCGGTGCGGCTGCTCAGCCTCGGTCTGACGACCGGGCTGCACCCGCTGCACGGCCGGGTCGGCTGGCAGGCCTGGACGGTCACCCAGCTGATGGACCAGGCCCGGGAGATCCTCTTCCCGCTGTACGCGGGGCTGGTCACGCCGCTGTGGCTGCGGGCGCTGGGCATGAAGGTCGGCCGCGGCGCCGAGGTGTCCACGGTGCTGGCGCTGCCCAGCCTGACCACGGTCGGCGACGGCGCGTTCCTGGCCGACGACACCCTGATCGCCCCGTACGAGCTGGGCGGCGGCTGGGTGCGCCTCGGCGAGTCGAAGGTCGGTGACCGGGCGTTCCTCGGGAACTCGGGGATGACCGCGCTGGGGCGCGCGGTACCGGCCCGGGGTCTGGTCGGCGTGCTGTCGGCGACGCCGAAGAAGGCCAAGAAGGGCAGCTCGTACCTGGGCATGCCGCCGATGCGGCTGCCGCGCTCGGCCGACCAGGCCGACCAGAGCCTGACCTACGAGCCGCCGACCCGGCTGTTCTGGGCGCGCGGGCTGGTCGAGGTGGCCCGGCTGCTGCCGGTGCTGGCCTCGGGCGCGCTGGGCGCGCTGACCCTGGCGGCGCTGTCCTGGCTGGCCGCGGGCTGGTCGCCGCTGGCGGCCGCGCTGCTCTCGGGTCTGGTGATGCTGACGGCCGGCGGCCTGGCCTGCGCGGTCGCGGTGGCGGCGAAGTGGCTGCTGGTCGGGCGGTTCCGGGCGGTGGAGCACCCGCTGTGGAGCGGCTTCGTGTGGCGCAACGAGCTCGCGGACACCTTCGTCGAGGTGCTGGCGGTGCCGTGGCTGGTGGGTTCCGTGCCCGGCACCCCGGTGCTGAACCTCTGGCTGCGGGCGCTCGGCGCGGGCGTCGGGCGGGGTGTCTGGTGCGAGAGCTACTGGCTGCCGGAGGCGGACCTGGTCACCCTCGGGGACGGGGTCACCATCAACCGGGGCTGTGTGGTGCAGACCCACCTCTTCCACGACCGGATCATGCGGATGGATACTGTCATCCTCCGCGAGGGCGCCACCCTGGGCCCGGGCGGCATCGTGCTGCCCGGCAGCACGGTGGGCGCGCGCAGCACGCTGGGCCCGGCCTCGCTGGTGATGCGCGCCGAGTCCGTCCCCGCCGACACGCGGTGGTTGGGCAACCCGATCGAGGCGTGGCAGACCACGTCGTGACCGTCCCCACCGCCCCCGCCGCGCCCGTCGCCCCGACCGCCCAGGAAGAGTACGACCCGGTGAAATCCCGTCCGGTGAACCCCGACCATGCCGCGCCGCACCGCACCGCCGCGCCGGACCCGTACTTCCCGAACAGCGGGGACCAGCGCTACCGGGTCCACCGCTACGAGCTCGCGCTGGACTACCGCCCCGGCCCCAACCGGCTCGGCGGCACGGCCCGGCTCAGCGCCGTGGCCCGTGTGGCCCTGCCCGAGTTCGCGCTGGACCTCGCGGACTTCCGGATCGGCCGGGTGCTGGTGGACGGCAAGGCCGCCCGCTACACCCACCGGGCCGGCAAGCTGCGGATCCGTCCGGCCAAGGCGCTCACCGCGGGCGCCGCGTTCACCGTCGAGGTGCACTACACCGGCAACCCGCGCCCGGTCCGCAGCCCCTGGGGCGGCCTGGGGTGGGAGGAGCTGACCGACGGGGCGCTGGTCGCCAGCCAGCCGGTCGGAGCGCCCTCCTGGTTCCCGTGCAACGACCGGCCCGCGGACAAGGCCACCTACCAGATAGCCGTCACCACGCCGTCGCCGTACACCGTGGTGGTCGGCGGCCGGCTGCTGGCCCGCACCACCCGGGCGTCCAGCACCACCTGGGTGTACGAGCAGTCCGCGCCGACCTCGCCCTACCTGGTCACCGTCTCGATCGGCCCGTACCAGGCCGTCCCGCTCGCCGAGCGCCCGGCCGTCCCGCAGACCGGTTACGTCCCGGAGCGGCTGGCCGGCGAGTTCACGGCCGGTTTCGGCCGGCAGGCGCGGATGATGGCGTACTTCGAGGAGGCCTTCGGCCCGTACCCGTTCGGCGAGTACGCGGTGGTCGTCGCCGACGAGGAGCTGGACGTACCCGTGGAGGCGCAGGGCGTCGCCACCTTCGGCACCAACCACCTCGGCGGCGGCTGGGGTCGTGAGCGGCTGATCGCCCACGAGCTGGCCCACCAGTGGTTCGGCAACAGCGTGTCGATCGCCGACTGGAGCCACATCTGGCTCAACGAAGGGCTCGCCAAGTACGCGGAGTGGCTCTGGTCCGAGCACGCCGGCGGCCCGTCCGCCGCCACCCACGCCGCCGCCGCGCACTCCCTGCTGGCCGGTCTCCCCCAGGACCTCCGCCTCGGCGACCCGGGCCGCAAGCTGATGTTCGACGACCGGCTCTACCAGCGCGGCGGCCTCACCGTCCACGCGCTGCGGACCGTGCTCGGCGACGCCTCCTTCCTCCCGATGCTCAGGGACTGGGCCACCATCCACCGGCACGGCGTGGTCAACACCGCGGACTTCCGAACCCACGCCGCCCGCTACTCGGACGGCCCGCTGGACGCGCTGTTCGACGCCTGGCTCAGGGAGCCCGCGCTGCCGCCGCTGCGGCCCGCTGTCTGACCCCGCGTGCAGAACGGCCCCGCCGGGACGACCCCCGTCCCGGCGGGGCCGATCCGGTGAAGGCGGTATGGATTCCTTCGACGTGGGACGCCTGACCGACCACGACTTCGAGATGGTCTGTCGCGCGACCTGAGCCCGGGGCGGGGCGGGTTCCGCGCGGCACGGGGTGCCGTGTGGAACCCGCCCGTGGCCCGTGTCCGGCGAGCGGAGCGGCGGGCCTGCCCGGGGTGCGGGGTCAGCCGGTGAAGCCGGCCGTGATGGAGGTGAACTGCCAGTCGTTCTGGGCGATGCCGGAGCAGGTCTCCTGGAGGCCGCCGCCCGCGCAGCCGCGGTCGCGGTTGACGGACCAGAAGGCGAGGCGGGCGATGTGGTGGCTGTTGGCCCAGTCGCGGATCCCGGTCCAGTTCTGGACGGTGGTGACCTCGTTGGTGTCGCTGAGGCCGTTCATCCCGGAGATGCCGACGTGCGCGTAGGCGGTGGCGTCGTCCCACCCGAAGGTGGACTTGAGCTTGGCCTTCAGGCCTTCGGCGGCGCTGACGGTGGAGGCGTACATGTCGGTGGAGGCGTTGCCGAAGTCGAACGGCATGATGGTGAAGACGTCGATGTCCGCGCCGAGCGCCTTGGACTGCTCGATCAGCCGGTTGCCGTAGTAGGTCGGGCCGGTGGTGTCCGTGCCGAAGGTGAGGATGGTGCGCAGGCCCGGGTTGTTCTGCTTGACGATCTTGAGGGCGCCGAGGATGCGGTCCTGGACGGCGGTGTTCTCGAACTCGTCGGTGTTCTCGATGTCGACGTCGATCGCCTTGAGGCCGTACGCGTCGATCACCTTCTGGTAGGCGCCGGCGAGGTCGGCGGTGGTCGCGCAGTTGGGGCCGAGCTTGTTGCCGCTCCAGCCGCCGATGGACGGGACGATGTCGCCGCCGGCCGCGCGGACGGCGTTGACGGTGGCCTGGTCGACGCCGTTCAGCAGCGGGCGCTGGCTGTCCCAGGTGGGGTTGCAGCCGTTCTGGGCGAGGATGAACGCCAGGGTGAACCACTTGATGCCGGTGGCGTTCATGACGGTGGTCGCCGCGGGCGGGTTGCCCCAGCCGTTGTAGAGGTAGGGCGCGGCCTGCTTGAAGCCGGTCGGGGTGCCGCCACCGCCGGTGTCGGTGGTGACGGAGAGGGCCGTGGAGGAGCCGGAGGTGTTGCCGGCCGCGTCCCTGGCCCTGACGGTGAAGCTGTACGCGGTCGCGGCGGTCAGGCCGTTGACGGTGGCCGCGGTGCCGGTGGCGGTGGCCACCTTGGTGCCGCCCTGGTACACGTCGTAGCCGGTCACCCCGACGTTGTCGGTGGCGGCGTCCCAGGAGAGGGTGACGCTGCTGGCGGACTTGCCGGTGCTGCGCAGGTTGCCGGGGGTGGTGGGTGCCTGGGTGTCGGTGGGGGTGCCGCCGCCGGGGCCGTCCAGGCTCAGGTCGTCGGCGTAGTAGGTGCCCTGGCCGTACCAGCCGTTGAGGTAGACCTCGGCGCTGGTCTGGGTGGCGCCGGTGGTGAAGGAGACGGACAGCTTGGTGTAGTCGGCCGCGGAGGTCCAGGCCGAGCCGCCGCCGGTGACGCCGAGGTAGACGTAGCTGCCGCGGACCCAACCGGACAGCGAGTAGGTGGTGTTGGGCTGGACGGCGACCGTCTGCGTGCACTTGGCGTTGTCGCTCGCGCTCGCAGCTCCGGCCAGGGCCTTGGAGCCGCCGTGGACGGGCGTGGAGACGACCGAGCCGAGTCCGCCGGAGCAGGACCAGCCCGTCAGGGAGCCGCTCTCGAAGCCGGGGTTGGTGAGCTGGTTCGCCGCGTGGGCGACGGTCGGTGCGGTGAACGCGGCGGCGGCCGCGAGCAGGGCGGCCGCGCCGGCGGCGGGCAGTCGGGTGCGCTTGTGCACCGGTGACCTCCAGTGGGGGTGTGGGGGTGGAGGTGCGGGGAGGAGCCTAAAATGGACTGGACCAATTCATGCTGTCAAGTACCGTCCGGCGAGCGGACGGTGGGCACGGCCGTGAGCGGAGCGGTGAGCGGGGCGGCGGCCGGCTCGGCGGGCGGGGCCGGGAGGGGACGGGAAGCGCGGAGAGCCGCCCAGGTCCACGGGTCTCTGGGACCGTGGGCCTGGGCGGCTCCGGTGGGGTGTCACGCTCCGGCCTGCAGCGCCCGGGAGTTGGGCGTCGCCGTGCAGACCCGTCAGCAGTTCGAGGGGGCCGTCCCGCCGGCGAACCGGTCCGCGATCCAGGCCAGGTACTCCTGCTGCGCCTCGAAGGGGATCGAGTTGTGGGTCGCTCCCTGGTAGGTCGAGTACTCGACCGGCTGGCTGAACCCGCAGGCCCGCTTGATGTACTGCTCGGTGGAGTGCGGGTTGATGACGGTGTCCGCCGTCCCCTGCATGACCAGCACCGGTGCCACCGTGGTGGCGTAGCCCGGGGTGTTCTCGTAGAAACGCCGGCTCCAGACCTCCGGCACGTCGCGCAGCGGCTTGAACAGCGTGTCCAGCTGGTGGTTGTCGGCGACGTTGTTCTGGATCACGTCGGCGAAGTGCTCGATGCACGCCACCCCGTCACCCTCCAGCGCCTGCAGGCCCGCCGGCTGCAGCACGTCCGTCGCCCGGAGTTCGGGGTAGGCCGCCAGGAAGCCCCGGTAGACGTTGACGCGCAGCGCCGCGTTGTGGGCCTCCGAGGACTCGTTGCGCGGGCCGGGCAGAACGAGGCCGGCGAACTGGGGGCCGAGGTCCGCCGCCGGGGCCAGGGCCGCCACGCCGACCAGGTCGAGGTCCGGGCTGTAGGCGGGGGCGCCCTGACCGACGAACAGCCCCGCGCCGCCGCCCTGCGACCAGCCCAGGACCGCCGTCCGCCTGCCCGCGTGGGCGGACCGGATCTGCTGCGCCGCGGTGACGGAGTCCAGGACGTTGCGCGTCTCGGTCTCCCCGACCACGTACTGGTGGACCCCCGGCGTGCCCAGGCCCTGGTAGTCGGTGGCCACCACGACGTCGCCGGCCTCCAGGAACTGGGTCAGGGCGGGCACCCCGACGTCGATCGAGAAGGGGCTCTCGTAGCTGAAGTAGTCGACGAGGTCCCGGGCCGGGTTCGGCGCGGCGGACGGCGCGCACTGGCGCGGTCCGCCGACGGTCCCGTGCGCCCACGCCACCACGTTCCGCCCACCGCGCGGCGCCCCGTCGGTCGGCCAGGCGACCAGGCCGGAGACGGCGACCGGGGTGCCGTCGTGCAGGGTCGAGCGGTAGAGGATCCGGCAGGCCCGGGCATGGCCCGGCGCCTCGATGCGCTGAGCCCAGATCAGGTCTCCGTGCCGGCCCTTGGGCAGCGGCGACGGAGGCTCGTAGAACGCCTCCCCGCCCGGGCCGACGGGAACGCCGGGGGCGCAGCGGGCGGAGTGGTCCTTCCCGCGCCCGTCCTCGGCCGCGGCGGCCGTCTCGGCGCCCAGCCCCGGCAGTGCAAGGTAGGTCACGAGGGCAGCCGCAGTGGCCGCCCGTAGCCAGGCTCTCATCAGGATTCCCGTCGTTGGAGGCCGACGGTCTCCGGCCGGCCTCGGAGGGCGGCCGCGCGCCGGCTTGTCATGGTCGAGCCGAGGCTACTATCAGGTGACCGTTGAACCACTCACCGTAATATCTGCCCGCGTGTTGCCAGGCCGGAGGGCGGCAACGGGCGCCGCGGCAACGGTGGCTGGCGCCGCGTCAACGGCGGCGGGCACCCGGTCGAGGGGCGACGGGTACCCCGTCGAGGGCGGCGAGCCCGGTCGGGGCCGGCCCCGGGGAAAGGGGTGGAGCCTCCCGGAGCGCGGACGTAGGTTGGGAGCGCCGGGTGTCGACCGCCACCAGGTGTCGGCGACAGGCCCCGACGGCCCCGCCCGGCCGTTCCGCCGCTCCACCGAATGATTCAGAGGATCAGATGACCGACCAGTACGACGATCTCCTCCCCACCACCCGCCGCGCCCTGCTGCACCGGATCGCGGTGGCACAGGCCGAGGGCCGCACACCCTCCATGGTGGCCGCGGTGGTGCGGGACGGCCGGCTGGTCTGGAGCGGGGCCCGCAGCATGATCGACGGTCATGCGCCGACCACCGACGTGCAGTACCGGATCGGCTCGATCACCAAGACCTTCGTCGCCGTCCTCGTGCTGCGGCTGCGCGACGAGGGCCTGCTCAACCTCGCCGACCCGTTGGAGCGCCACCTGCCCGGCACCCCGGTCGGCACGGTCACCGTCGCCCAGCTGCTCGCACACTCCGGCGGCCTCGCCGCCGAGAGCCCCGGCCCTTGGTGGGAGCGGACCGACGGCACGCTGCGCCCGGACCTCGGCGCCGTCCTGGAGCCGGGGCAGGAGTCCAAGCACCCGGCCGGGCGGCGCTACCACTACTCCAACCCGGGCTACGCCCTGCTCGGCGCCCTGATCGAGCGGCTGCGCGGCGAGCCGTGGGGCGAGGCGCTGCGCCGGGAGGTGCTGGCGCCGCTCGGGATGGACCGCACCACCCTGCTGCCCGAGCACCCGCACGCCGGCGGCTTCGCCGTCCACCCCTGGGCCGACGTCATGCTGCCCGAGCCGCTCACCGACACCGGTCTGATGGGCCCGGCCGGGCAGCTCTGGTCCACCACCGCCGACCTGGCCCGGTGGGCCGCCTTCCTGGCCGGCGGCGACGGGAAGGTCCTCGCCGCCGACACGCTCGCCGAGATGCGCCGGCCCGCGGTCGGCACGGAGACCACCGACTGGTCCAGCAGCTACGGTCTCGGCCTGCAGCTGGCGAACCGGGGCGGCCGCCTGCTGTACGGCCACACCGGTTCGATGCCGGGCTTCACCGCCGGGCTCTGGGTCAGCGAGGCGGACGGCCTGGCGGCCGTCGCGGTCAGCAATGCGACCTCCGGCGCCAGCGCCCAGGAGCTCGCGGCGGAGCTGATCCGGCTCACCGCCGAGCACGAGCCCCGGCTTCCCGAGCCGTGGCGGCCGCTGCCCGCCGTGGACGAGGAACTGCTCGCGCTCACCGGTCCCTGGTACTGGGGCGCCGCCCCGCACACGCTGCGACTGAGGGCCGACCGCGGCCTGGACCTCGCCCCGTCGAAGCCCGGCGCCCGCGGCTCGCGGTTCCGCGCCGAGCCGGACGGCACCTGGACCGGCCTGGACAACTACTACGCGGGCGAGACGCTGCGCGTGGTGCGGGCGGCCGACGGGTCGGTCAGCCACCTGGACCTCGGCACCTTCGTGTTCACCCGCGAGCCGTACGGCCCGGCCGACGCGGTGCCGGGCGGCGTCGACCCGCAGGGGTGGCGCGGCTACTGAGCCCCGCCCTCCACCCGGGTCCCGGCCGCGCCGGGGCCCGGTTCCCGTTCCTTTCCACCCCGTGGAGCGGAGCATAGGGCGGCGCCCTGACACCCGGCAGGTGGCCGGAAAGTGCCGGGTGGCCCCATTCAGCAGTTGCACATCTTCCCTCCGCCGAGCCGCAACGTGAATGCCAGCCGGCTCGGAAAAACATACGGATACCGGTTCGCGTGCCCGTCCACCGCGCGAACCGGGCCGATGCCACGACGGATCCGTGGCACCGCCGTCCGTGCTGCCCTGGAGGGTCCGCCATGACCACCGTCCCCACGTACGCTCCGCCCGCAGTCGCCCCCGGCCACCTCGCGGGGGTACCCGCCCCGCGCCCGGCCCGGTCGCCGCTCACCCAGTCCCCGACGCTCCAGCCGCCCGCGCTGCAGGCCTCCCCGGTCCAGGCGCCCGCGCTCCAGCCCCCGGCGCTCCAGGCCCCGGCGTTCCAGACTCCCGCGTTCCAGGCCCCGGCGGTCCAGGCCCCCGCCGCGTACACGGTCTCGCTGGCCCGTGACGAGGACGACGTGCGCGCCGCCCAGCGACTGCGCCACCAGGTCTTCGCGGCCGAGCTGGGCGCCGTACTGCACAGCCCGCTGCCCGGCCTGGACGTCGACCCGTTCGACGCGTACTGCGATCACCTGCTGGTTCGCCAGGGCGAGGACGGCCCGGTGGTCGGCACCTACCGCCTGCTCCGCCCGGAGGCCGCTCGACGGGCCGGGCGGCTCTACTCCGACAGCGAGTTCGACCTGGCCGGCCTGGCCCCGATCCGCGACGACCTGGTGGAGCTCGGCCGGTCCTGCATCCACCCCGACCACCGGGGCAACGGCGCCGTCATCAACCTGATGTGGGGCGGCATCGCCCGCTACCTCGCCGACACCGGCCACACCTGGGTCGGGGGCTGCTGCTCGATCCCGCTGGAGGACGGCGGCGCCACCGCCGCACGGGTCTGGGACACCGTCAGCGCCAAGCACCTCGCTCCTGAGGGCTACCGGGTGACACCGCACCGGCCGTGGGACCCGACCGGCGTGCCGCGGGCCGAGCGGGCCGCCCTGCCCGCGCTGCTGCGCGGCTACCTCCGTCTGGGGGCCTGGGTCTGCGGCGCGCCCGCGCACGACCCGGACTTCGCCACTGCGGACCTGTACGTGCTGCTCTCGATGGAGCGCACCGACCCCCGCTACCTGCGGCACTTCCTGTCCGGGGCCGCCGCGCAGCCCGGAACGGGCTCGTGAGCGTCTGGCTGCCGACGGCGACCTGCACGCCCCGGACCTGTCTCACCGAGCCGGGCCCGGTGGTGGCCCGGTCCCGGCGGGTGCTGCGGCTGGCGGTGTTCCTGGTCGTCCTGCTGACCGGTCTGGCGCTGGTCCCGCCGGTCCGTGCCCTTCCCCGCGGGCCGCGCCACCGGCTGGTCCGGGCCTGGGCCCGGGCCCTGCTCGGCGCGCTCGGGGTCACCGTCCGGTTCGGGCCGGACCCGGGCGCGGGCGAGGGGGCCGGCGGGGCGGCGACCGGGGTGCTGGTGGTGGCCAACCACGTCTCCTGGCTGGACATCCCGCTGATCGCGGCACGCCAGCCCGGCCGCTCGATCGCCAAGACCGAGGTCCGGCGCTGGCCGGTGCTCGGACCGCTGGTGGCCTGGGGCGGCACGGTCTTCCTCGACCGGGACCGGCTGCGCGCCCTCCCGGCCGCCGTGGACACCGTCGCCGCCGCTCTGCGCGCCGGCCACCCGGTGGTGGTCTTCCCCGAGGGCTCCACCTGGTGCGGCAAGGAGAGCGGGCGCTTCCGCCCCGCACTGTTCCAGGCCGCGGTCCAGGCCGGCGCCCCCGTCCAGCCGGTCACGATCCGCTACCGGCTGGCCGACGGGACGCCGACCAGCGCGGCCGCCTTCGTCGGGGAGGACGGACTGCTCAGCTCGCTGGCCCGGGTGCTCGCCGTCCGCGGCCTGGTGGCGGAGGTGACGTTCCTGCCGCCGATACCGGCCCCCGCGGCCCGGACCGGGCGGGGCGAGCCCGGCTGCCGGGCCCGTCGCGACCTGGCCCGCACCGCCCAGGCCGCCGTGGAGGCGGTCGGGCGGTGATCGCCGCTCAGCCCGCGCTGGTGACCCCCGGTCAGGCCCGCGTAGTGACCCCGGTCAGGCCCGCGTAGTGACCCCGGTCAGGCCCGCGTGGCGACCCCCCGGTCAGGCCGACCGGGTCCCCGCCAGGGGCGCCGGCAGCGGCCGCCCGCCGTCCGGTGCGGCCGCCGCGGGCCGGCCGGCCCGGCGCAGCAGGACGGCGACCAGGACGGCGGTGGCCGCCAGCCCGGCCGAGCCGCAGCGCAGCGCGAGGTGCACGCCGTCGACGAACGCCCCGTCCACGGCGGCCTGCACCGGACCGGGCAGCGCTGCGCCACCGCCGTGCCCTGCGCCCGCTTCCGCTCCGGCTCCCGCTCCCGCTCCCGCTCCGGCCAAGGCGTCGGTGGCCCGCCCGACCGTACCGGGCGGGACGCCCAGCCGCTCCAGCGAGTCGGCGAGGGTGCCGGTCAGGCGGTGGGTCAGGATCGCGCCGAGGGCGGCGACACCGATCACGCCGCCGAGCTCACGCAGCGTGTTTATGGTCGCGGAGGCCATCCCGGTCTGCGCGGGTGCGACCCGCTGGAGTACGGCGATGGAGACGGGGGTGAACGTCATCCCCATGCCGAGGCCCATCGTGAACAGCGTCCACAGGTACTCCGGGTAACGGGCCTGGTCACCGTAGAGGGAGAGGCCGCCGAGTCCGGCCGCACAGAGCAGCAGTCCGATCACCAGCGGCAGCCGGGGGCCGTGACGGCTGGTCAGCCGTCCCGCGATCGGGGCGGCGGCCACGATCATCGCCGCCATCGGCAGTCCCGCGTACCCCGCGTCGGTCGGTGACCACCTCAGGACTCCCTGCATCAGCAGCGGGAGGAAGAACATCGTGCCGAACATCCCGAAGCTGACCATGAAACCGCTGAGCAAAGCCCCGCCGAGGACACCGTCGCGGAACATCCGCAGCTCCAGCATCGGTTCGGGCAGGCGCAGTTCGAGCAGGATGAAGGCCGCCAGCAGCAGGGCCGCCGCCAGCGCGCAGGCGAGCACGCGGGCATCGGTCCAGCCCCGGGACGGCCCCTCGATCAGGACGTAGACCAGCGCACCGAGGCCCGCGGCGGACGTTGCCAGGCCCGCCAGGTCGATCCGCCGCTCCCGCGGGGCGATGACCGGCAGCGACCGGCCCGCCAGGACCAGCCCCGCCAACCCGATCGGCACGTTGATCCAGAACACGCCGGCCCAGCCCAGGTGTTCCACCACCGGTCCGCCGATCACCGGTCCGACCGAGAGACCGAGCGCGGAGACGGCCGACCAGAGGCCGATCGCCCGGGCGCGCTCGCGCTCGTCGGTGAACACGTGTCGCAGGATCGCCAGGCTCCCCGGGGTGAGCAGGGCGGCGCCGACACCCTGGAGCATCCGGGCCGCGATCAGCATCCCGATCGTCCCGGCGAGTGCGGCGGCCGCCGACCCGGCCGTGAACAGCGCGAGCCCGAGGCGGAACACGCTGGTCCGGCCGTACCGGTCGCCGAGCGCGCCACCGGTGAGCACCAGGGCGGCATAGACGAGGCTGTAGCCCTCGACCACCCACTGCAGGCCGTTGATCCCGGCGTCCAGGTCCTGCCCGATGCTCGGCAGGGCCATGTTGACGATGACGTTGTCCAGCATGGACATGAACATGGTGACGCACAGCGTCCCCAGCGCGAGTCGCTTGCGCAGGGCACTCGACCCCATCGACACTCCTCCATTCTTCAGATCCCTAACACCGTTAGGGATGAACCGGCACCGACAGAGTGTCCCTAACGGTGTTAGATTGCAAATGGAATTTCCGCGGCCCCGGGAGTCGGTGAGGCACGGGGCCCGGAGACGCAGGCCCCGCGGAGGCGCGGAACCCCGGGGCACGAGGTGTGGGAGGCGGCTCCACGGAGCCGCGGGAAGCGAGCGGAAACCCATGGCAGCAGACGACCGGGGCCAGGCCCAGCCGCCCCTGACCAGGGAGGCACTCGCCACGGCCGCCCTGCGCGTGCTCGAACGGGACGGGCTGGCGGGCCTGTCCATGCGCAAGGTCGCCGCGGAGGTGGGCGTGAAGGCGGCCTCGCTCTACTGGCACGTGCGCAACAAGGAGGAGCTGCTCGACCTGCTCAACGACGAGATCATGGCCCACGCCGTCGAACCGCCGCGCGAGGGCGACTGGCGCAGCCAGTTCCGCGAGTACAGCCGCCGCTACCGCCGCCTGCTGCTGGACAGGCGCGACGCCGCCAAGGTGGTCGCCGGCCGCCTCGCCCCGGGCCCCCACCTGCTGCGCCTGATGGAGGAGCAGCTGGACCGGCTGCGCGAGGCAGGCTTCTCCGACGCCGACGCGGCCATGACGACCTATCTGCTGGGCGCCTACGTCCAGGGCTTCGTGCTCCAGGAGCAGTCCCCCATCTCCGCCGAGGAGACCACCGGCACCAGCCGCGGCGAGATCGCCGCGGCCGCCGGCGAGCGGTTCCGCGCGCTGCCGCCCGAGACCTTCCCCAACCTGGTGGCACTGGCCGGCGACCTCACCGAGCCGGCGATGGACGCCCGGTTCGACTTCGGCCTCGAACGCATCCTCGACGGGCTCGCGGGCCTGCTGCCGCCCGAGCGCCGCCACGCGGCCCGCCCGAATGACGACGCGCCCGCCCGGAAGAGCCCCTGAACTCCCGGCCGAAACCCTGGTCGACGCCGCCGCAGGGGATGGGTAGCCTGCCTGACGTCCCGTCCGTTCGTACCAGGAGGTGGCCACCGTGCCCGACCTGTACCCGCTCGCCGAACCGTCCGCGCAGGGACTCCTGGACGTCGGCGACGGCAACGCGATCCACTGGGAGGTCTCCGGCGCCCCCGACGGGAAGCCCGCCGTGGTGGTGCACGGCGGGCCGGGCTCCGGCCTGAACGCCGGCAACCGGAGGTACTTCGACCCGGACCGGTACCGCCTGGTGCTGTTCGACCAGCGCGGGTGCGGGCGGAGCCGGCCGCACGCCGCCGACCCGGCGACCGGGCTGGAGCACAACACCACCGCCCACCTCGTCGCCGACATGGAGCGGCTGCGCGAGCACCTCGGCATCGAGCAGTGGCTGCTGTACGGCGGGTCCTGGGGGTCCACGCTGATCCTCGCCTACGCACAGGCCCACCCGGAGCGGGTCTCCGAGATCGTGATCTGCGGGGTCACCATGACCAGGCCCGAGGAGACCGACTGGCTGTACCGGGGCGTCGGCCGACTCGTCCCCGGCCCGTGGGAGGCCTTCCGGGACGCACTGCCCGCCGAGGACCGGGACGGCGACCTGGTCGCCGCCTACAGCCGGCTGCTGAACAGCGCCGACGAGGCCGTCCGGGCCAAGGCGGCACGGGACTGGGCGACCTGGGAGGACGCGGTGATCGCCCACGAGTCGCTCGGCAAGCCGAACGCGTACACCGACCGGCCCGACGACGCGCTGATGGCCTTCACCCGGATCACCGCGCACTACTTCACCCACGACGCCTTCCTGGAGGACGGCCGACTGCTGCGCGACGCCGACCGGCTGGCCGGCATCCCGGGCGTGCTGATCCACGGCCGGCTCGACCTCGGCTCCCCGCTGAAGACCGCCTGGGATCTGGCGAAAGCCTGGCCGGAGGCCGAGTTGACGGTCGTCCAGGACTCCGGGCACACCGGGAGCCCGGCCATGCGCGAGGCGGTCTTCGCGGCGATCGAGCGGTTCGCAGCACCAGAAAGCCACGCTCAGTAATCGCTCGACCACAATTTGCTCACGGGGGGTGACATTCCGGCCGCACACTCCGACACTGAGAGGAGAACTTCCACCTCAACGGGTCGGCCGGCGCCGGCCGGTGCCGGCCGCCGAGAGGGCAGGCAGGCCATGAGCACGCCGTCCGCCAGGCTTCCGATCATCTATGTGCGCGGCTACGCCGGCGGCACCTCGGGGATCGAGAAGGCCGTGATGGACCCGTTCTACGGGTTCAACGAGGGCTCGACGCACATCCGCATCGGACGCGACGACGATCCCGTCTTCTACCAGTTCGAAAGCCCGTTACTGCGCCTGCACCTCGACGAGGGCTACCACATCTTCGTCGAAGGCGGCCAGGGCGCCTACCTGGAGACCCATGACAACATCCCTCCGGACAGCATCTGGATCCACCGCTTCTACGACGGCTCCTCGGGCACCTGGGGGGCGAAGCCCCGGCAGTTCGACCTGGAGGCCGCGGCCGCCGACCTGCTGGTGCTGATCGAGCGGCTACAGGAACGGACCGGTGCACCGCGCGTCCACCTGGTCGCCCACTCGATGGGCGGGCTGATCTGCCGCTGCCTGCTGCAGAAGACCATCCCGGACCGGCGCCCGGGCCGCCGGGCCGGCGACTACGTCTCCAAGCTCTTCACCTACGGCACCCCCCACGGGGGTATCACCTTCGACGTCGGCTTCGGCATCCCCGAGGCGCTGCGCGACACGCTCAACATCAACGGCGCGGACATCTTCGGCCCGGAGCGGATGTACCAGTACCTCACCCCGACGGCGCGCCTGGACCCGGACGGCCCGCCGAAGGGCTGGCGAGCCGTCGACCTGCCCGACGACGACGGCACCGGATCCGCCGAGGAGGCGGCCGGCAGCTTCCCGCTGGAACGGGTGTTCTGCCTGGTGGGCACCGACCCCACCGACTACGACGTGGCCCACGGACTCTCCGCCGCGACCGTCGGACCGCGCAGCGACGGCCTGGTCCAGATCGAGAACGCCCAGGTCCCGGGCGCCCACCAGGCCTTCGTCCACCGCAGCCACAGCGGCCGCTACGGACTCGTCAACTCCGAGGAGGGCTACCAGAACCTGCGCCGCTTCCTCTTCGGCGACCTCCGGATCCGTGCCGACCTGGTCGGCCTGGACCTGCCGGCCGACGACCCCGAGGTGAGCTGGCAGGCCGAGGTCCGACTCGCGGTGCGCGGGCTGCCGGTGACGATGCACGAGCGGCTGGCGCCGCACTGGTGCCCGATCCAGCTGCCGTCGCAGCCGCCGGGGGGCAACGGGATCGGCAATGGGAACGGCAACGGGGACGGGAACGGGAACGGCCGTCGCAACGGGGGACGGTACGCGGCCACGGGCACGGACGGGGACGCCAACGGGGATGCGAACGGAGACGCCAACGGGGACGGGAGCGTGCGGCTGGCGACCACCTTCCTCTCCAGCTCCCTGCCACGACCCGACGAGGCCGGCCCGCTGCGGTACGCCCTCGTCCTGCGGGTACTGTCCCTGCACGAGCACCACGGGCTGTTCGGCTTCGGCGACCATCTGGAGCAGACCGCCGACTTCTCCGACAGCCTGATCGTCGACGTGGACACCTCCGGCCCCCACCCGGCCGCGTGGGCCCGGTGGAACTCCGAGATCACCGGCGCGATCAGGGACCTCCATCCCGAAGGCACCCCCCTCCCCGACGACGCCCCGGCCGCCGACGCCTGGATCGGCCACATCCCCCTCCCGGCAACAGCCGCCCCCATCCTGGGCCGACACGCCCAGGTCCGACTCTCGGTGGCACCTTGGAACTAGTGCCGCGTCAGGCAACTTTTGCCCGTCAAGGAGCGGCGTCCGGCGCGTGCTATCGGCGTGCCGGCCGGAAGCCCTCGTACTGGACGTACTTGGGCTTTCGGCCGGTGCGGCGAGAGTGCGTGCCGGGCGTCGCGACGGGGCGAAGGTTGCCTGACGCGGCACTAGGACCTGGCCGGTCCCGGGAAAGTCGGCCGGGCCGTCGACCGACCTCCTCGTTGTCCGGGGCCGACCGGGCAGCGACGGACCGGGCAGGTCCTAACTGGGACCGGGACCAGCCGGGGTGTCCGCCGACGTCCCGGACCGGGCCTCGGGCTGGGCCTCGGCGGCCAGGAGCACGCGGCGCAGCAGGTCGGAGAGCTGGCGGCGTTCGGCGGGGTCGAGGACGCCCAGCAGGCGGCGTTCCTCGCGTCCGACGACGTCCAGGGCCGACCGCCAGGCCTTGCGGCCGGCCTCGGTGAGCTCGACGTCGACCCGGCGGCGATCCTCGGTCGAGGGGGTCCGGGTGACGAACCCGCGCTGCTCCAGAGCTTCGAGACGGCCGGTCACCGAGGCGGGCGCCATGTTGAGGTCGGTCCGTAGCTCGGACGGGACGGCGTGGCCGCCGCGGCCGGCCAGTACGTGGAGGGTGTCGAACTCGTGCTTCGGCAGGCCGTAGTCGGCCACGCCCTGCTCCCGGACACGGCCCAGGTGCCTGGTGAGCTTGATCATCCGGGTGACGGCGCCCTCGATGTCGGGGTCGAGGTGCGGGAGGACGGGGCGCCACCGCTCGACATGGCCGTCGGTCCAATCGCGCGGCTGGTCGGGTGCTCGGTCGGCGTTCTCCTGCTCCATGACATGAGTCTACGGGTCATCGATCGGCACCGAATATTTCGTTGCCGAAATTTCGGCACCGAAATATAGTCCCGGCGTGACCCACCCACTGAGGCATCGTGACTTCCGGCTGCTCTTCATCGGCCGCACCATCTCCACCCTCGGAGACGCCGTCGTCCCCGCCGCGCTCGCCATCGCGATCACCAGAGCGACCGGCTCCTCCGGGGCGCTCGCACTGGTACTGGGCTGCGCCATGGTGCCCCGGCTCCTGCTGCTACCGCTGGGCGGCGTGGTCGGGGACCGCTTCGACCCCCGCCTGGTCGCCCTGACCACCGACCTGGTCCGGGCCGCCGCCCAGATCTTCGTCGGCCTCGAACTGATCGGCGGGGAACCGAGTCTGACCCACATCGCCGTCGCCGAGGCGCTGGGCGGCATCGCCTCCGCCTTCGCCATGCCCACCGCCTCCCCACTCGTCGCAGGCACCGTCGAGGGCCCGATGCGAATGCGGGCCAACGCACTGCTGGGCTCCGTCAGCAGCGCCGCACGGCTCGGCGGCCCCGCACTGGCCGGTGTGCTGGTGTACACGGCGGGCGCCGGCTGGGCGTTCGTCCTGGACGGCGCCTCGTTCGTGGTCAGCGCCGCGCTCCTGGCCACCATCACCGTCCGCCGCTCCCCCGCCACTCGCTCCTCGCTCTTCGCCGACCTGACCGAGGGCTGGAGTGAACTGCGCTCACGCGACTGGTACTGGACCAGCCTCATCGGTCACGGCGCCTGGAACGGCGCGGCGGCCGTCCTGCTCACGCTCGGCCCGCTGATCGCGTCCCAGCGCCTGGGCGGGGACGGCGTCTGGATCGCCATGACACAGGCCGGCGCGGCCGGCATGCTGGTCGGCTCGCTGATCGCCGGCCGGGTCCGCCCGCGCCGACCGGTGCTGCTCGCCAACCTGGGCCTGGCCCTGTACGCACTGCCGCTGCTCGCCCTCGCCGTCGCGGCCCCGGCACCGATCACGGTCACCGCGTACGCGCTAGCGATGACCGGGCTCGGGTTCCTCAACCCGGTCTGGCAGACGGTGGTCCAGCAGGAGTTCCCCGCCCAGGTGCTGGCTCGGGTCACCTCCTACGACTGGCTGCTCTCGCTGGCCGCCGCACCGCTCGGCTACACGCTCGCGCCGCTTGCCGCCGAGGCCTGGGGCAGTACGACACCGCTGGTGTTCACCGCCGTCCTGGTGGCTCTGGCCTGCGCCGGTACCGCTGCGGTTCCGGGGGTACGCCGGGTCGGGACTGCCGGGCGAGAGGCCTCGGAGGACCGGGAGGCCCTAGAGGCCAGGGAGGCCCGGGAGCAGGGCGAGGACCGGGCGAAGGGCTCAGACCGGTCGGAGAGTGACGGCCAGTCGGGGGGCGGGTGCAAGAGCGCGACCGAGGTCGGGAGCTGAGGTCGCCGACGCGAGTTCTCAGGCCCGAGGTCGCAGGCTGACGACCAGACCGACGAGCGGGCCGAGACCCGGTCTGACACCCCGTCCGGGCGGTGAAGCGGGGCCCCTACGATACGGACATGATCGCCTACGCCCCAGCAGCCCTGTTCTTCGTCCTGTGCGGGATCGGGGTGCTCCGCGACCGCCGCCGGTTCAGCAATGCCGTCCTGCTCGGTATAGCCGTCTCCCTGCTCGCCCTTGCGCTGCTCGCCGAGCTGCGCAAGGCCCCGACCCTGGTGGCGGAGCTGGCGGCGGCCGCGATCATCCTGCTTCCCGCGGTCGGCACACTGGCGCTGATCGGCTTCCTCATCAGCAACGGGCTGACCATGATCCGCAAGGAGGGCCTGCGTCCGGCGAACCTGCTCTCCCTGCTGGCGGGCCTGGGCATCCTCGGTGTGATCGGACTGCTCGTCGCGGCCCTGTACACACACTCGTACCGGCTCGGCGCCCTCGCGGGCACGGCCGTCCTGGTCGTCGGATACATCTCCTTCCTCTTCGTCTGCTTCGTCGGCTACGCCTTCCTCTACGGACGGCACCGGCCGCGCGGGGACGTGGACTTCGTGGTGGTCCTGGGCTCCGGTCTGATCGGCGGCGAGCGGGTGCCGCCGCTGCTGGCCAGTCGGCTGAACCGGGGCCGCGACGTGTTCGAGAAGCAGGCCGCCCGCGGCAATCCGCCGGTTCTGATCACCTCGGGCGGCCAGGGGCCGGACGAGAAGCTGCCGGAGTCGCACGCCATGGCCGACTACCTCGTCGAGCACGGGTTTCCGGCGGAGCACATCGAGCGCGAGGACCGCTCGCGGACCACCGAGGAGAACCTGCTCTTCAGCAAGGTCATCATGGAGCAGGCCAAGCCGGACTACCGCTGCGTCATCGTCACCAACAACTTCCATGCCTTCCGGGCTGCCCTGATGGCCCGCAAGACGGGCGTCAACGGGCAGGTGTTCGGCTCCCCGACCGCCGCGTACTACTGGCCGAGCGCGACGATCCGCGAGTTCGCCGCGGTGTTCCTCTCCCACAAGCTCGTGAACTTCGGCATCTGCGGCTTCATCGCGCTGTGCGGAGTGCTCGCCGCCTCCGCGTTCTGACCGGCCTCCACGCTCTCCCCCGGGCCCAGGGCCCCGGGCCCCGGTCGCCGACGCGGCCGGGGCCGGGGCCGGCTGCCCAACCCGCCTTCCGAGCGACGGGCGATCAGGTCCCGATCCCGTACCGGCGCTGGCGGCCGCGCCATGGCGGCCCCTGCCACGGCGGAGCGCCGGAGGGCGGGTGACCGGCACATACCCCCGGCAGCCCGGACGCGCCACGCTGCACGACGTCCCATCGAGCTCCTCCCCCACCCAGGAGTCCCCCATGGTCGTCCCGCCTGCTCGTGTCCCGGCCCCTGGCGGCCCCGTCCCTCCCTCCTCCGGTGCCGTTGTTCGCCGTCGTGCCGGGCGGCTCGCGCGCTGCCTTGCCGCCGCCGCGCTGACGGCGGGGACCTTCGGCACCACCGCCTTCCACGCGTCCGCCGCGCCCAGCACGCCTGCCACGCCCACCACGGCGGTCTGGCCCGCCGCAGCCGCTGTACCCACTGCACCTGCCGCCCCCGCCGTGGCTGCCACACCTGCCGCCGACAGCCTGAGCGGGACGTTCCAGCAGGTCACCGACTTCGGTACCAACCCGGGTAACCTGGCGATGTACTCGTACGTCCCGGCGGGCCTCCCCTCGGGCGCACCGCTCGTGGTCGCCCTGCACGGCTGCATCCAGAGCGCCGGCGACTACTACCGCAACTCCGGCTGGACCAAGTACGCCGACCTGTACGGCTTCGCCGTGGTGTTCCCGCAGACCGGTTCGGCCAACAACAGCCTCTCCTGCTTCAGCTGGTTCGACGCGAACAAGGACGGCCGGGGAACGGGCGAGGCGAAGTCGGTGGTCGAGATGGTGGCCAAGGCCGAGACGCTGTACGGCTCGGACGGCCGCCGGGTGTTCGTCACCGGCCTCTCGGCGGGCGGCGGGATGGCCGCCGACCTGCTGGCCGACTACCCGGACGTCTTCGCCGGCGGCGCGATCGACTCCGGACTGCCCGCGCACTGCGCGACCGCCCAGAGCGCCGCCTCCGGCTGCCAGAACAGCGACCAGCACCTCACCCCGGCCCAGTGGGGTGACAAGGTCCGCAGGGCGTACCCGGGTTGGACCGGGCCGTGGCCGCGAGTGGCGATCTGGCAGGGCAGCGCCGACACCACGGTGAGGCCCGTCAACGCCACCGAGCTGCGCGACCAGTGGACGAACGTCTGGGGTGTCAGCCAGACCGCCTCCGCCAGCCACAGCCTGCCGGGCGGAACCACCCAGACCGTCTACAACGACGCCGGGGGCCGGCCCGCCGTGGCGCTGTACTCGATCGCCGGGATGGGCCACGGACTCGCCGTCAGCCCCGGCTCGGGCACCGACCAGTGCGGGGCGACCGGCAGCTACTTCCTCAACACGGTCTGCTCCAGCTACTACACCGCGCAGTTCTGGGGGCTGGACGACGGCCTGCCCCCGGCGCCCGGGCTGCCCGCGCCCACAGGGCTGACCGCGACGGCCGCCGCGGACTCGATCGCGCTCGCCTGGCAGCCCGTCACCGGATCCTCCTCGTACGAGGTGTACCGGGGCGGCACCAGGCTCGCCGGCGTCACGGGAACCGCCTTCACCGACACCGGGCTGGCCGCCGGGACCACGTACGCGTACACCGTGGCGGCGGTCGACTCGGCAGGAACCGTGGGCGCCAGGTCGGCGACGGTGACGGCGAGCACCGGCGGCAGCACGCCGCAGTGCTTCACCGACAACAACTACAACCAGGTGAAGGCCGGTCGGGCGACGCAGAGTGTCGGCCTGACCTACGCGCTCGGCTCCGGGCAGGCCATGGGGCTGTGGAACCTCCTCACCGTCCACACCCTGAAGCAGACCGGACCCGGCTACTTCGTCCTCGCCGACGGACAGTGCTGAGCCACACCGCACCGGAGCACGACCGCTGAGGTGCTGCCACACGATCCTCACGGCTCCTCCCCCGGGCTCGGGCCGCCGACCAGGTCCGTCCCGGGGAGGGACGGTCTCCCTCGGGCGACCAACACGCCGACCCCCTTCGCGACGTGGTGGGCGCGTGAGGCCGGGCCCTCGCCTGACTCGTCGTCGGGGTGGGCGTGCACGCCGAGCAGGCGCAGCAGGGGCTTGTCGTCGGCGGTGGTGACCGATGCGGTCATGGCCCCTCCCAGGGGTCGTCCTGCGCGGCCGCTCCGGCCGCAGGACAGAACTTAGGACCGACCCACTGGTTGGGTCAAGCATAATTACTGTGCTCGACCCAGAAAGTCTGCGCTAGGCTTCCCCCATGACCGAGGGCACCCCGAACCTGCGCGAGCTCAACAAGCGCCGCACCCGCGAGGCGATCTCGCACGCCGCAACCAGGCTCTTCATCGAGCGGGGCTTCGACCGGACGACGATCGCCGAGGTCGCGACGGCCGCCGGCGTGGCCAAGATGACCGTCACCAACCACTTCCCGCGCAAGGAGGACCTGGTCCTCGACCTGCACGAGGAGCTCGTCGCCCGTCCGGCCCGAACGGTCGCCGGGCGCGCACCCGGCGAGTCCGCGCTCGCCTCGCTGCGCCGGGAGTGCCTCGCCGCGATCGACCGGCACGACCCCGCCCTCGGGTTCTCCGGGCCGTCCTTCGCCCGCACCGTCACCGGGAGCCCGGCCCTGCTCGCCCGGCTCCGCGAGCTCCACGAGCAGAGCGAGGAGGCGCTCGGCGCCGCCCTCGCCGAGGCGACCAACGCCCCGGCCGGCGATCTCACCGCACGCCTCGCCGCCGGGCTGCTCGCCGCGATCCACCGGACGCTCTTCGCCGAGGTGTTCCGCCGCATCCTGGCCGGGGAGGAGCCCGAGACGATAACGGACGCCATCCGCCCGGCCGCCGTCCGCGCGTTCGACCAACTGGAGAGCGCGCTCGGCGGATACGCCATCCGGCCGGTCGAGTAGGGCGCCCCCGACCTCGGCTCCTGCCCGCGATCCCACCACTACCGCCGTCGCCACCGCCGCCGATGCCGCACTTGACGAAAGGTTGACCTGCTCACGGCAGAACGTTGGCGAGGGCTAACCCTATGGTCGGCGCATGCCCCAACAGCCCATCAGGCGCATGACACTCCCGGTCCTGCCCTACCGCAAACCCACGCCCGGCCGGGACTACTGGGTCCTGGACGACGTACTGCCCGACCCGGACGCCGTCCGGGCCCGCTGCCTGGACCGCGGCGACTGGACCGAGGGCTACCCGTACCGCCCCGAGAGCTGGCCGGGCCTGCGCACCATGCCCGGACTGGAGCCCGCCGAGCTGACCCGCGTCGAGGCCCTGGTCCGCAAGGCCACCGGGGCACCCCGGCTCTGGGTGCAGAGCACACCGGGCGGCGGCACCCTCAACCACAACTGCGTCCAGCTGGTCGGCGGCGGCGAGTCCGAGTCCCGCCCACACACGGACTCCCGCGCGCTGTGCCGCTACGCGGCCGTCCTCTACCTCAGCCCCGGCGCACCGAAGGAGGCCGGCACCAGCTTCTACCGCCAGCAGTTCCCCGGCGGCCGGCTCGGCGGCAACATCGTCAACCCCCCGCACAGCAACCTGGTCGAGGCCCTCGGCACGCGCCACGTCCCGGGCGACGCCTTCACCGAGGACGTCCGCGTCCCCAACCGCTACAACCGCCTCCTGCTGTACCACGCCAACCTCATCCACAGCGCGACCACGTACTACGGAACCGCGCTGGAGGAGCGGCGGATGACCGCAGTGTTCTTCTGGATGGCCTGAGCCCGCGACAGGGCGGGACACCGGGCGGCGGGCGCAGCAGGAACCAGGCAGGCCACAGGCCGGCCAGCCCAGCCCTGCGCCTCCCGACCCGGCCCCGCCCGGCGCCTCCGGCCCAGCTCCTCCCCGTCCCACGCTCCACGCCCTCTGATGGCCGCCCTGCCATCAGGTGGTAGCTCGACCAAGGGCCTGGCGCGACTGAGGGCGCCTCAGTCCAGCCGGACGGATACCCGGTCGACCACCTCTCCGAAGCGCGGCAGGTTCAGGGCGACGGCCGCGCGGTGCTCCTCCGCCGTGAGCGCGGTCATCGCGTCCTCCACGAATAGCAGCTCGTATCCGAGGTCGGAGGCCGCCCGGGCGGTCGACTCCACACCGAGGTTGGTCGCGATGCCCGCCAGCACCAGGGTGTCCACCCCGCGCACCCGCAGCAGTTCGTCCAGCCCCGTGCCGTGGAACCCCCCGATGGTGCGCTTCACCACCACGGCGTCGGCCGCCGCGGCCACCTCGGCGACGAGGTCACTGCCGGGCGGCTGCTCGGCGACGCCGGGCCGCTCGACGCGGATCGCGACGACGGGCGCACCCGCCTCCCGGAAGGCCCCCGCGAGCGCGAGCGAGGCCTCCAGAACGTCGGCGCCGGGGCGCGGGGCGAGCGGTGCGGCGACGATCCGGTCCATCAGGTCGACCAGTACGAGCGCCGTACGGGAGGGGTCAAGGGTCCGCATGACGGACCACGCTAGCGGATCATCCGGGTCGGCAGGCCGGTATCGCCGACAGGCCCGTACCGTCGGCAGGCCACTTCCAGTTCCAGGGTCCTCCCCGTTCCCGTTCCGGGTGCCTCGGCCGGGGCACGGCGGCGGTCGGGGCCACCCTCGCACGGGTTTCCCGGCAGGACCGCCGGCCCGCACCCACCGCGCCGGGCCCACCGCGCAGGACCGGCGCGGACCTGCCGACCGCCCTGCCGACAGCGCTCGCTCCACCGGCTCTTCAGGGCACCCCCTCCCTGATCGGGAAAGCGTGCGCGGCGCCGGTGAGCTCCAGAATCCGCAGCACCATGGGCCGGGGGCGGGCCAGCTCGATGCGGCTGCCCTCGGCACCGGCCCGGGCACGTGCACGCAACAGCACGTTGAGGCCGCTGGAGTCGCAGAACTCCAGGTCGCCGAAGTCGATCACCACGACGGTCCCGACCGGTCGCAAAGCAGCATCGAGGGCGTCCCGCAGGGTGTCGGCGGTGTCCAGGTCGAGCTCTCCGCGCAGGCTGAGCACGGTGCCGTGTGCCCAGGACCGTACCTCCACCGCCAGGTCGCCCGGCTCGACCTCGTCGACGTTCCGTTTCGGCTTCGGACGCTTCATGGGCTCGACTCCTCCCGCCCGCGCCTGCCGTTTCCCTCCACCATAGGTCCGCCCGTCGGGATTCAGTCGGCCCGGTGCCCGGCCGGCGACCAGGTCACCTGCGCCGGGCGCCCTGCCACTCCGGTACGGGGTCGCGGCACTACCGCGGGTGCCGGGAGGACCGGGGCCGGGAGAACCGGGTGCCCGTCCGACCGGGGGCGCCGCGCGTCAACGCCGCGCCCGCCGGTACCGCCTGTGGCTCACCGTCCCGGTGGACCGGCCGGGCGGGCGTGTCCGGTCGCGGCCGACGGCCCCGATCGGCCGCTACCGACCGCAGGAGCGGAAACGATTCACCGCCCGGTTGCAGGCCGTCAGAGCAGCGCGGACGCGCACCCGCGAGCGGCGGCCGACGGGTGAAACCCACCCCCGTCAGGGCCGACACGACCGGCCGGACGGGCCGATGGACGTGCACAGGCGGCCCCCTGCCGACAGCATGACAGAGTAAGCGCTCCATCACTATGAGCAACGGGGCCAGCGGGTCGGCGGATCCGCGCGCCGGTGATCCCGGCGGCCCCGTTATCGAGAGGTCCCATGATCACAACACTCGACCGGCCGGAAGATCCGCAGGCGGAACTCCGGGACGGCACGCAGCGGACGCCGGGGAGCCTGTCGTGAGAGCCCAGCAGCAGTCGCGCCCGGGACCGGTCACCAGCACGCGCGCGGCGCCCGCCAACAAGGCCGAGGCCCTCGCCGACTGGGCCGACGGCCGACTGGGCATCTACGCCCTGTCCAGGTCCAACCTCCGCAAGATCTTTCCGGACCACTGGTCCTTCATGCTGGGCGAGATCTGCCTCTACACGTTCGTCATCATCATCCTGACGGGCGTGTGGCTCACCCTCTTCTTCATCCCCAGCATGGGCGAGGTCATCTACGAGGGCTCGTACATCCCGCTCAAGGGCATCCAGATGTCGCAGGCCTACGCCTCGACGGTCGACATCAGCTTCGAGATCCGCGGCGGCCTGCTGATCCGGCAGATCCACCACTGGGCGGCGATCGTGTTCGTCGCCGCGATGCTCGTGCACATGATGCGGGTGTTCTTCACCGGCGCGTTCCGCAAGCCGCGCGAGATCAACTGGATGTTCGGCGCGCTGCTGCTGTTCCTCGGGATGTTCGACGGCTTCATGGGCTACTCGCTGCCCGACGACCTGCTCTCCGGCACCGGCATCCGGTTCATGGAGGGCGCGGTGCTGGCCGTCCCGATCGTCGGAACCTACCTGCAGATGTTCATCTTCGGCGGGCAGTTCCCCGGCGTGGTGATCGTGCCGCGGCTGTTCACCGTGCACATCCTGCTGATCCCCGGGATCATGCTGGGCCTGCTGGTGGCGCACCTGATCCTGGTCTTCTACCACAAGCACACCCAGTTCGCCGGACCCGGCCGCACCCGGGACAACGTGGTCGGCATGCCGCTGATGCCGGTCTACATGGCCAAGGCGGGCGGCTTCTTCTTCCTGGTGTTCGGGGTCGTCTCCGCGATGGCGGCGATCGCCACCGTCAACCCGATCTGGCTGTACGGCCCCTACCGGCCCGACCAGGTGTCCACGGACGCCCAGCCCGACTGGTACATGGGCTACTCCGAGGGCCTGATCCGCGTCATGCCGGGCTGGGAGGTCAGCGTCTGGGGCGGCCACACCCTCAACCTGGGCGTGTTCATCCCGCTGATGGTCTTCCCGATGGTGCTGGCCGCCATCTGGTCCTGGCCGTTCCTCGAGGCCTGGGTCACCGGCGACAAGCGCGAGCACCACATCGCGGACCGCCCGCGCAACGCCCCCGTCCGCACCGCCTTCGGCGCGGCCTGGGTCAGCCTCTACCTGGTCCTGCTGGCCGGTGGCGGCAACGACCTGATCGCCACCCACTTCCGCCTGTCGATCGACGCGATCACCTACGCGGTGCGGATCGGCTTCTTCGTGGTGCCGCTGGTGACCTTCGTGGTCACCAAGCGCTGGTGCCTGGGCCTGCAGCGGCGCGACAAGGAGAAGGTGCTGCACGGCCGGGAGACCGGCGTGATCAAGCGGCTCCAGCACGGCGAGTTCATCGAGGTGCACGCCCCGCTCCCGCAGGGCCGCCTGCACACCCTCACCAACCACGACCAGCCGCAGCCCGCCGAGCTGCCCGCCGAGGTCGACGAGAACGGGGTGGCCCGCAAGGCCGGCATCCTCACCCGCACCCGGGTGAAGCTCTCCCGGGGCTTCTTCGGCGAGGGCAGCCAGATCGCCAAGCCCACCGCCGAGGAGCACCACGAGATCACCAGCGGCCACGGCCACCACTGATCCGCGGCGCCCGCACGACGGGGCCCGCCACGCCGTCGAGCGCGTGGCGGGCCCCGTCGCCGTCCCGGACCGGACCGGACCGGACCGTTCCAGGTTCCGGCCCTCCCGGTCCGGCCCGTCCCCGGTCCGACCGTTCCGGATCAGCCGTGCAGGACGGCGGGGATCACCGCGAGCAGGGCCGTCGCGATCGCCACCGAGAGGCAGACGGCCGCCCAGCGGGCACAGATCCGCCGGCACTCGCTGCGGTAGCGGGCCGCCAGCTGGCGGCAGCGCTCCACCGCCCGGTCGACGACGTCCTCGGCGTAGCGCAACCGGTCCGCGGCGTAGGCCTGTTCGAGGTTCTCCCGCTCGCCGGGCGAGAGCCAGGGGAACTGGGCGGCGAAGGACCGGGCGTCCCGTTCGGCCGCCGCCACCTCCGCCTCCCAGGCCAGATACCCCTCCAGGCGCGCGATCTCCACCTTCGAGACCTTCGCGGCCTTCGAGTCCTTCGAGTCCGCCCGGGCCCGGGCACCCTCTCCGGCGCCCTTGCCCGGCCGAGGGCTCCGCGCTCTCGGCGGACGCTGTCTGCCACCCATGACCATGTCCCTTGTCCGGTAGAGAAGGCGCCGGGGCGAGCAGCACTGCCGCAGCGACCCGGGCTTGACGGCGGTCGGCCGACACCCCGCCCGCAGAACGCAGGGGACACATCGCACCGAAACCAGGTAACTACTACCAGTGACGGGCGGGCGGCCCGGCGCCGACGCGCCGGAAGCGAGGGCGCCCGCGCGGGCCCCGGCGGGCTCCGGCCGGGGCGGACACCCACCCGAACGAGGGAGTCGACACCCGCCCCCGGGACCGACAGGGCCAAACGCCGACGGGAGCGCCGCCACGCAGCGCACACGGGCGTGTACCATCTGCGATCGAGGCGGCGCCCCGACGGACCGCCGGCCCGGCCCGCCCCGGTCCGCCCCGGGGGTTCGAACCAGGAGGACAAGCGATGCCCGATGCCGGTCGTTTCAGCGAGTTGGGCGAGCAGGGCTCGCGGGCGGTCATGGAGGCGGCCGCCGTGCTGGAGAGCGAACTGTCCGCCGGCCTCACCGACGCCAAGGCCGCCGGCGAGCGGCTGACCAGCGAACACCAGGTGGACCAGCAGGAATTCGACCGACTGGTGCGCCGGGTCTCGGAGAACACCCATCAGCTGATCGACGCCGTCACCGCCCGGGTGATGGACAACGCCGCGGGTGAGGCCTCCGAGCACACCCAGCGGATCGCGGCCAACGCGCACGACGTCCTCGACCTGCTGCTCAACCTGAGCAGCCTGGCGCCCGCCGTCGCCAACCGGGCCATGCGCAGCACCTTCGACGACCGGCAGGACGGGTGACGACGACGAGCCGGGAGGCCGTCGGCGGGGTGGCGCTGGTCGAGCAGGTGCTGGCCCGCTACCGCGAGCGGACCGTCACCGAACTGCTGCGCCACATCCCGGAGCAGAGCCCGCCCTACCTGTACGACCTGGCCTCGGACTACCCGGCCCGCCCGTGCAAGGGGCTGCGCTCCGCGCTCTGCCTGGCCACCTGCGAGGCGTTCGGCGGCGACCCCCGGCGGGCGATGAACCCGGCCGTGACGGTCGAACTGTTCCACAACGCCTTTCTGATCCACGACGACATCCAGGACGGCAGCGAGCTGCGCCGGGGCGGGCCGACGCTGTCCGCCGAGTACGGGGTCGAGGTCGCGCTGAACGTCGGCAACGCGACGAACCTGCTCGGACTGCGGCGGCTGATGGCCAACCGGCGCGCGCTCGGCGGCGAGCTGGCCTGGCGGCTGTTCGAGGAGACCGAGCTGATGTGCCGCCAGTCGCTGGAGGGCCAGGCGCTGGAGATCGCCTGGATCCGCGACAACGCCTGCGACCTGGTACCCGCCGACTACTACCGGATGTGTCTGAAGAAGACGTCCTGGTACACCTTCCTCTACCCCTGCCGCGCCGGGCTGCTGGTCGCCGGCGGCGTGGGACAGGGGCACGAGCGGCGGCTCGACCGGTTCGGCTGGTACCTGGGCGCCGCCTACCAGATCCAGGACGACGTACTGAACCTGATCGGCAGTCTGGAGGGCTACGGCAAGGAGATCGCCGGGGACCTCTGGGAGGGCAAGCGCACCCTGCTGCTGATCCACCTGCTGGAGCGGTGCTCCCCCGCCGAGCGCGCCCGGGTCGTCCGCTACCTCAGCCGCACCCGGGCGCAGCGCGGGCCCGGTGCGGAGGAGGACGTCCACTGGCTGCTCGACCGGATGACGGCGTACGACTGCGTGACGAGCGCCCAGGAGGCGGCCGCCGGGCTGGTCACCGCGGCCGAGCGCGAGATCACGGCGGTGCTGGAGGACGGCGGACCGGTGCCGGGCGGCGGCCCGGAGGGCGGCGAGGGCGACGCCGGTAACGCCGGTGACGAGGGCACCGGCGAGGAGGCCGCCGAGGCGCGCGAGTTCCTGCTCGCCCTGCCGGGGTTCGTGGTCGCCCGCGACCGCTGAGCCCAAGGGACCTGAGCCTGCGGGGCGGCCGAACCCGCAGGCTGTCGAGTCCACGGGCCCTCGGGTGCGCAGCCCCGGGGGCACCACCGGCCCCCCTGTTCACACGGTGTGAGTAGGATCCACCCCGCTACCGGGCGCCGACCGGCTGCCCGGGGCCGGGAACCGGCCGCGGCACGATCGGCGTCAGGGGAAGCGATGCCGCTTGAGCATGGGGGTGGGGTGGCCGATGTCGGTACGATCCGGGCTGCGCGGGCTGGAACGGCTCGCCAGGCAGCTGCCGGGCGGGGTGGACCTGTACCAGTTGCGGCCGGACGGCCACGTCCTGATCGCCGACCGGGACGGGGCCCGGGAGTTGGGACCGCAGGGGGCCCACGGACCGGCCGGCGAGGAGCTGTTGCGCTTCATCGACGACGGCCAGTTCGCGCACTACCTCGTCGGTGACGCCAAGACCTCGCCCGAGCGGCCGTCCAACGCCACCTACAAGCTCGGCATCGTCGCCCCGCACAGTGCGTTCACCCCGCACGCCCACGGCGGCGAGCACCTCGTGCTCAGTCTCGGTCACGCCTCCTGCGGGCTGTACGACGCCGAGCGCCGCCGGGTCGTGGACGTGCCGCTGACGCCCGGGCTGCTGATCCGCATCCCCGAGCTGATGCCGCACTCCTTCGCCAACCGGGGCTCCGGGCCGCTCAACATCCTGGCCGCCAACACCGGGTTCGGCATCGACCACGAGGACTACGCGATCACCGCGGCCGAGGCCGAACGCCGCGAGGACGCCCAACTGGCCGCCGCGCTCAGGGAAGTGGAGCAGAACCAGAGCGCGGGTACGGTCAGCGCGAGAGAACGGCTGGCCGCCCGGCTGCGCCGCTTCGCCGCCACGCTGGAGACACCGCGATGATCTGCCCGCACTGCCAGTCGAACCTGCGACAGCGGGAACGCACCGGCCGCACCTGCTCGAACTGCCGCAAGAAGTTCGCCCTCGACCCCAAGCTGGACGGGACCGGGCTGCACGATGTGCGGATCCGGCGCACGACCACCCGGCTGACGGACGAGGGCCGACTGGTCTGCACGGTCGACCAGGTGCGCTGGGCGCTGGAGCACCGCGGGCGCCCGGCCCAGGAGTTCCGCGGGTCGAAGGGCGGCGCGGGCTGCCTGACCGTGTTCGGCATCGGGGCGCTGATCGCCGCCATGGCCCTGCCCGGCGGTCTGATGGTGGCGGCCGCCCTGGTGGGCGTCGCGCTGATCGGCTTCGCGGTCCGCGCGATGGTCCTGTCCGACGTGCCCGCACCGCCCCGCCCGCGCCAACCGCTGCGCGCCGCCGACTCGTTCCGCAGCACGCTGGTGACGCGCTGGAAGGAGGTCTACGGCAGCCTCCCGGCGGGCCTGGTGGAGGACGACCGGGTCAAGTCCGAGTCCCCGGTGGGTTCTCCCGCGGTCGTGCTGCTCTGCCCGGACCGTACGGTCACCCGGTTCCTGCAGGCCAACGGCTTCCCGCGGGAACACCGGGCGCTGCTCGTCACCGACCTGCGCTCGGTGCCGGACGGCGTGCCCGTGGCGGTCCTGCACGACGCCTCCCCGCAGGGCTGCCTGCTGGTCGCCGACGCCCGCGCGAAGCAGTCCGGCCGCCGGGTGGTGGACGCGGGCCTCCCGGCCCACGCCGTGCTGGCAGCCGAGAGCAGGTTCGTCCACCTGCGCGACCCGGCCCGCCCCGAGGAGCTCCAGATCCGCCTGGAGCGGTCCGTACCCGGGCTCAGCCCGAGCGAACTCGCCTGGTACGCCGAGGGCTGGTGGAGCCCGCTGGCCGCGCTCCCGCCCAAGCGGCTGCTGGCGATCGCCGTCCGCGCGGTCGAGCGCGCCGCCGAGCCGCCGGCCCGGATCCCACTCGTGAAGCAGCGCCGGCCGGAGGACCCCACCGAGACCCGCCGCCGCGCGCTCGCCGTCGGCTTCCTCACCTGGCCCGAGGAGGGCACCGCATGACCGCCCCGCTGCCGCCCCGGCCGCCGCGCATACCGTCCGGACCGGGCCTGACCCGGCGCGGAGCGGCAGCGCGCCGCCGTCCGCTGCTCGGCGGCGCGCTGACCGTCGCCGCCGCCCGGGCCGGGGCGCCCGGCGATCTGCGGTACACCGAGCGCCAGTTGTACTACGAGCTGTGCCGGGTCCTGCAACCCCTGCACGCCGGGCCCCGGCGGATCCCGTACACACTCGCGCCGCCGATCCGCCACGCGCGGTTCGCCGAGGCGCTGGAGACGCGGCGCGGCGAGCTGCCGGGACTGCTCCCCCCGCTGCCGCCCGCTGCGCCGGCGGTGCGGGCGGCGGCGGCCGAGAGCGACCTCTACGACTACGGGGTACCCCGGCTGCTGGTCTGCCAGAGCCGGGACATCACACGGATGCTGATCGCCAACGACCTGCACCTCGAAGCGGCCTGCCCGGTGATCGCCGCCGACGAACTGCCGCTCGACCCCAGGCTGGTGGCCGCCCTGGCGCGGGGTGACGCGCTGGTGCACGTCCTGCACGACGCCAGCCCCGCCGGACTCGCCTGCTTCGAGCAGGTGCGCGAGGCCTACGGCACCCAGGGGGCCGGGCTGAAGGTCCGTTCGATGGGCCTCGTCCCCCGGCACGCGACCACCCTGCACCTGACCGCCGGACGCGGCCCGCACCCGTACACCGGCCCGCTGCCGGCCGGGCTGCGCGCAGCGGAGCGGGCCTGGCTCGGCAGCGGCCGCACCATCGAGCTGGCCGCCGTCGGCCCCGCCCGGCTGCTGCACACCGTGATCCGCCAGGTCCGGGGCGCCTCCGGCGGCCCCCGCCGGGCCCCGCTCCACCGGCGGGTCCGCACCGTGCGCGAGACCGGCTTCCTGACCTGGCCGACGGCCTGAGGCCTTCACCCCACACCTGAGGACTTCCTTCGATGACGCAGCCACGGCACATCGGCTACAGCGACGAACTGCTCGCGGACGGCACCGTGCACCGCCGCTACGAGGACGGCCGCAGCGAGTGGCGCCGGCGCGTCGCCGGCGGCCTCGTGCACTGGCACGACAACCGCGAGGGCGTCGGCACCGACGAGCGCCTCGGCACCGACCTGATCAAGCGCACCAACGCCGACGGCACCGTCGCCTACGGACGCGACATCGGATACGGCCGGACCGTCTGGGCCCGCGGCGAGCAGGTCACCGTCAACCGCACCGCCTTCCGCGGCCGCCTCGGCGTGGTGCTCGGCGCCCTCGGCGTGGCCGGCGCCACCGCCGTGGCCGTCTCGCAGTTCCCGCCCCTGGACCTGAGCGCGGACGAGGAGGAGGAGCTGCGTCGGCAGGCCCAGGCGCAGCAGGCCAACTCCTCCGGTGGCGACGGCGGTTCGGGCAGTTCGGGTGGCGGGGACGGCGGGGACTTCAGCGACGACGACGGGGACGGGGACTACGCGGGCGACTGGGACGACTCCGGCGACAGCGGCTGGGACGGCGACGACTTCGGCTGAGGCTGAGTCCGGGCTTCGAACGCCTCCAACGCCCCGAACGCCACCAACCGTTCGAGGCTGCTCCGGGCGGAGTCGCGGACACACCGCGCACGCACCCCCATCGAAAGGCACCACTGAGCATGCCACGTTGCTGCGCCTGCACCGGATCCGACCCCGGCCGGGCCCGCGCCCACCTCGCCGCGATCGCCGGAGCAGGCGGGACGGCCAGGACAGCCGGAACGGCTCCCGACAGCGGCGCCCAGGCCGCCCTGATCGCGGGCGAACCCGGCTACGCCGAAGGCCCGTTCACCATCGACGGCATCACCGCCGTCGGCGAGGTCACCCTGCACAACCGCGCCGAACTGCTCGCCGCCCTCATCGCCGCCGGCACCCCCGCCCCGCCCGCCTGCCCCGACGGCGAGCTGCTGCTGCGCCTGTGGCGCCGGCTCGGCGCGGACGGCGTCCGGCAGGCCGACGGCATGTTCGTGCTCGCCGTGGTGGACGGCACCGACCTCGTGCTGATCCGCGACCACGTCGGCGCCCGGACGGTCTTCTACGCCCGCGCCGACGGCTGCTGGGCCGCGTCGACCTCACTGCGCGCGCTGCGGCACTGGCCCGCGCTCGGCACCGGCGTCAACCTGGCCGCCGTCCGCTCCTTCCTGACCTTCGCCTACCTGCCCGGCGAGGAGACCCTGCTGCGCGGGGTCTCGGAGGCGCTGCCCGGGCGGGTCCTGCGGCTCTCGGCGGACGGATCGACCCGCGAGGAGCGGTACTGGGAGCCCGCCGAGCTGCTCCCCCCGCAGGCCGACGACGTGCCACCCGCGGTGTACGCGCAGCAGCTGCGCACCCTGTTGGAGCAGGCCACCGCCCGGCGGCTGCCGGTCGGCGAGGACGTCGCGGTGCTGCTCTCCGGCGGGGTCGACAGCTCGCTGGTCACCGCGCTCGCGGCCCGTCTGCACGACCGTCTCGTGCACACCTACTCGATCAGCTTCGGCGACGAACTCCCCAACGAGCTCGGCTACTCCGGCCTGGTCGCCGAGCACTGCGGGACCGCGCACCGGGTGCTCAGCGTCTCCGGCGCCGAGGTCGCCGCCCGGCTCGCCGACACCGTCGCCCTGCTGGACAGCCCGGTCGGCGACCCGCTGACCGTCCCCAACCTGATGCTCGCCGAGGCCGTCGCCGGCGACGGGCTGAGCGTCTCGCTGAACGGCGAGGGCGGCGACCCGGTCTTCGGCGGCCCGAAGAACCTGCCGATGCTGGTCCACGAGATGCACCGCGACGACCCGGCGCCCGAGGTCCGGGCCGAGGCGTACCTGCGGTCGTACCGCAAGTGCTACGAGGACCTGCCCCGGCTGCTCACCCCCGGCGCCCTGCGGATGCTGGAGGCCGAACCGCTGCCGCGCCGCTTCGTCGCCCCCTATCTGCAACCCGGGCCGATGCACGCGCTGCTGAACCAGCTGCTGCACTGCAACCTGCGCACCAAGGGCGCCCACCACATCCTCACCAAGGTCGAACGGCTCACCGCCTCCCGCGGGGTCCAGGGCCGCTCGCCGCTGTTCGACCGCCAGGTGATCGACCACGCCTTCGCCACCCCGCCGCGGCTCAAGCTGAACGGCACGGTGGAGAAGTGGGTGCTCAAGGAGGCCGTCCGCGACCTGCTCCCGGCGACGGTCACCGACCGCCCGAAGAGCGGCATGCGGGTGCCCGTCCAGCAGTGGCTCCGCGGCCCGCTGCGCGACCTCTCGGGGGACCTGCTGCTCGGCCGGCAGGCCCGCGAGCGCGGTCTGGTCCGCCCGGACACCGTCCGCACCTGGATGCGCGGTGAGGGCACCCTGCTGCCCCGCCAGGGCGGCAAGCTCTGGCTGGTCCTCACCCTCGAACTCTGGCTGCGGGCCTACGACCTGTGAGCTGCTACCCGGAAGGCCCAGCATGGACCCGACCACCACGACCACCCCGACCGACCTGACCGGCTCGATCGGCTCGATTGGCTCGATTGGCTCGATCAAACCCGCCGCCCTGGTCGAGCTGACCGACCCCCGGACCGGCGCCGCCCGCGGCGCCCTGGAGGCGGCCCGCGCCCCGCGCGTCGCCGAGGCCGTCGCCGCCGCCCGGGCCGCCACCGCGCCCTGGCGCGCGCTCACCCCGCGCGAGCGGGAGCGGCGCCTGGACGCGCTCGCCGACCTCGTCGAGCAGCACCTCGACCGGTACGCCGCGCTGGAACAGGCCGGTACCGGCAAGCCGGAGGCCGAGGCGCTCGGCGAGGTCCGCGAGGTCGCCGACCTGTTCCGGTTCTACGCGGGCGCCGCCCGCACCGGCAGCGCGCCCGCCGCCGGGCGGTACCTCCCGGGCCACGAGAGCTGGGTGCGCTGGGAGCCGATCGGCGTGGTCGGGGCGATCGTCCCGTGGAACTACCCGCTGCTGATGGCCGCCTGGCGCTGCGCCCCCGCCCTGGCCGCGGGCAACACGGTGGTCGTCAAGCCCGCCGAGACCACCCCCGACTCGGTCGCCCTGCTCGCCGAGCACGCGGCGCAGACGCTCGGCGAAGGCGTGCTCGGCGCACTCTTGGGCGACCGGGAGACCGGCCGGCTGCTGGTCGCGAGCGGCGTCGACATGGTCGCCTTCACCGGCAGCGCGGCCGCCGGCGCCGACATCGCCGCCCGGGCCGGCCACCGCCGGGTCAGCCTGGAACTGGGCGGGAACAGCCCCGTGCTGGTCCTGCCCGACGCCCCCGCCCACACCTGGACCGCCCTTGCCGCGGCCTGCACCTACAACGCCGGCCAGAGCTGTGCGGCACCCGCCCGGGTGATCACGCTGGCCGAGAACTACGAGCAGGCCGTCGCCGGGCTCACCGCCGCCCTGGCCGAGCGCCGGGCCGGCCGCGACTTCGGCCCGCTCAACAACCCCGACCAGGCGGCCCGCTACGACCGGCTGGTCGCCGCCTCCGCCGCGAAGCGCTCCGTCGCCGCCCCCGGCCGCAGCGACGGCCTCTGGCGCCCGGCCCGGCTGCTCGCCGACCTGCCGGACGACGACCCGACCGTCCTGGAGGAGGTCTTCGGGCCGGTCCTGACCGTCCAGCGCGCCGCCGGCCTCGACGACGCGCTCGCCCTGGCCAACGGCGTGCCGCAGGCCCTGGCCGCCAGCGTCTGGACCAGCGACCTCAGCACCGGCCTCGATCTCACCGCCCGCCTGGACGCCGGCGAGACCTGGCTCAACTGCCACCTCGCGCAGAGCGCCGAACTCCCGCACAGCGGCCGCGGTGCCTCCGGCCACGGCACCGACCTCTCCGCCCTCGCCCTCCAGGAGTACCAGCGCCCGAAGACGGTCACCGCCCGGCTGTGACGCGCCCGGCCCCGGCGTTCACCTCTTCCGGGGGCTCCCGGCCCCGGACGTCAGCGAGAGGTGAACGCCGAGGGCCGGCCGAGGGCGACCAGGCGGTGGTCCTTGGTGCCGACGTAGATCCGGCCCCGGTCGGTGGCGGGCACGGAGAACTTGCTGACCGTCCCGAGCGGGAAGGAGCGGCGCAGCCGGAGGGTGCCGTCGACGGGGACGGGGTCGTAGGCGCGCAGCTCGCCGCCCTCGCCGTACTGGCCGGTGCCGGACCAGATCACCCAGACCAGTGCCGAGCCGGAGCGGGTGCCGTCGGAGGTGACGACGGGTGAGCCGGACATCTTCAGGAAGTCCTCGGCGCTGGTGCCGGCGCTGGTCAGCGCCGGGGTGCCGGCGGCGTTCACGGAGTACTTGAGGGCGCGCAGCCGGCCGTAGTTCTCGACGGTGTAGACGTAGCCGCCGTCCCCGCCCCAGACGCCCGGATGGCCCCACACGCCGCCGTACGGGCCGGTCATCCCGACGACGTTGTCGGTGCCGCCGGGGCCCTGCCCCATGCCGCCGAGGTCGTCGCGGTCGAGCAGGAAGATCCGCCCGTCCTTGCCGACCTGCACCAGCAGCCGGGGGTGGGCGGGGGTGCCGAAGTGGCTCGCCGGGAGGGCGACCGGGCCGCCGGAGCCGAGGTCGGTGTCCTTCTTGTCGAGGGTGGCGTTGTTGGCCGGGCTGAAGAAGTCCTTCGGGGTGAAGGTGCCGTCGCCGTTGACGGCGAAGCGGATCACCGACTCGCCGAGGCCGCCGGGCGGTCTGTCGCCGGGGCCCTGTGCGGGCGAGGCGCCGGCGCCCTGGCCGTTCGCGGTGGAGAGGATGATCCGGCCGGGGCCGTCCGAGACCAGGCCGCTGCCGGCCATCCAGATGCTGGCCCGCTGGGTGTCCGAGCCGGCGACCGTCGACCAGAGGGTGAGCTTGCGGGTGGTGGTGTCGAGGCCGGCCAGGGTGCCGATGTAGTCGCCGATGCCGCAGAGCGAGCCGAAGCCGAAGTAGACGGAGCCGTCGAGGAGCAGCAGTCCGGGGCGCTGGAGGGAGCGGTAGGCGTTGAAGGGCTTTCCGGGGGCGTTCACCGGGTCGCCCTGGACGGTGACCGGCCAGCCGCTGCGCTCGGCGCCGGTCTGGGCGTCGAGGGCGTGGACGTAGTAGTGCGGGTGCCTGTTGTCCGGTCCGTCGTCGACCTTGCTGGTGAGGTAGACGGTGCCGGTGGCCGGGTCGTGGACGGGGGTGGAGGTGGTGCCGACGTTGGGGCCCGGGTCGGAGCAGCCGATGGCGGCGGAGGGCCAGGCCGGGCCCATCGCGCGGTGCCAGGTGATCGTCCCGTCGGCGGCGTCGACGCCGTACACGTGGTTGGTCTCGGTGGCGACGACCACGGTCCGTCCGATGACCAGCGGCTGGGCGAACACCTGGCCGTCCAGCGGGGTCGAGAAGCGCACGCCGAAGTCGGACTTGGTGACCTCCTCGGGTGCCAGCCCGGGTTCGTCCTGGTCCCATCCGGTGCGTTCGGTGGTGACGGAGACGGTCGGGACGTCGGCGCGCGCCGCGGCGGCCGGGGCGAGCAGGGCCAGGCCGGTGAGGACCGCCGCCGCCTGTCTGACGGGTCTGTTGGTTCGGTTCATGGCGCCCATGTTTCGGCCCCTGGTCACGGGCCACCAGCAGAGTAAGCCACTCGGCGGTCGTCCGATCGTCGTATTGACGCACGCGACCTGCCCTTCCTGTCCTATCGTCATCCCGGCACAAAGATCGAAAGGACTGACGCACAGTGAGATTCGGAATCATCGGGACCGGCGTCGTCGGGCAGACCCTGGCGGGCAAGCTGGTCGAGCTCGGCCACGAGGTGACGCTCGGCTCGCGGACCAAGGACAACGAGAAGGGCGTCGCCTGGGCCGAGCAGGCCGGGCCGCGCGGCCACAGCGGCACCTTCGCGGACGCCGCCGACTTCGGCGAGGTGGTCCTCAACGCCACCTCGGGCACGGTCGCGCTGGCGGCCCTGCGGGCGGCGGGCGCCGAGCGGCTCGCCGGCAAGCTGCTGGTGGACGTCTCCAACCCGCTGGTGTTCTCCCCCGAGGGGGAGGTGACGCTCGACCCGGCGAACACCGACAGCGTCGGCGAGCAGATCCAGCGCGAGTTCCCGCAGGCCCGGGTGGTGAAGGCGCTGAACACCGTGACCGCGCCCGTGATGGTCGACCCGGCCCGGCTCGCCGGCGAGCACAACATCTTCGTCGCCGGTGACGACGACGCCGCGAAGGCCGAGGCCACCGCCCTGCTGGAGCAGTTCGGCTGGCCGGCCGGCTCGGTGATCGACCTGGGCGACATCAAGGGCGCGCGGGCGATGGAGATGATGATGCCGTTCTGGATCCGCCTGATGCGGTCCTTCGGCACCGCCGAGTTCAACTACTCGTTCAAGCGCGCCGCGCAGTGAGCGGACGGGCCCGGGCCCCCGGTGTTCCGGGGGCCCGGGCCCGTTCGGCGCGCCGGCGTCAGGCGCCCGGCCGGCCCGCGCCGGCCGGGACGCGGTCCTCGGTCTGCTCCGGGGCGGGGGCGGGGCGCTGGCGGGGCGGGGTGGGACCGGGGGCGCCGCCGGAGCGGGCGGCCCGGGTGAGGGCCAGCAGGCGGTCGGCCTCGGCCTGGATGGCGTCCTTGTCGCCGATCTCGGCGTCCGGCAGGGCGTCCGGCAGGAGGTCCTCGATCAGCCGCAGCGGGCGGTAGGCGAGGCCGAGCAGGCCCCAGACCCCGAGGACGGCGCCGATCAGGACCAGCAGGAGTCCGGCGCCGCGGCCGGGTCCGGTGCCGAGGATCATGCCGACGGAGTCGGCGAGGGCGCCGCCGGGCTGCATCAGCGGCTCGAAGACGTGGTCCGAGAGCGGGCCCGCGGTGAGGAAGCCCAGCGGCATCATCGACATCACGAGCATCTGGTTGGTGGCCAGCACCCGGCCCTGGAGCTCCATCCCGACCTTGGTCTGGATCAGCGCCATCCAGTGCGAGTTGAGGATCATCAGCGAGGCCCAGAGGACGAAGAGCCCGCAGGCCACCAGAGCGGGCTGCGGCCGGCTGCCGGCCACCACGGCCGCCAGGCCGACCACCGAGGTGAAGCCGATCATGCCGATGGCGCGCCGCCGGGTGCCGCCCCACAGGGCCATCACCAGGGCGCCCGTCATCGCGCCGACGCCGCCGACCGCCGTGATGACGCCGAGCTGCACCGCCGAGCCGCCGGCCAGGACCATCGGGGTGACCAGGACGGTGGCGATGGCGAACAGGTAGTTGAACACCACGAAGAAGACCACCATGGCGACCAGGCTGTGCCGGCGCACGATGTAGCGCCAGCCGGTGACGACCTCGCGCAGCAGCGGCTCCTCCTGCTTGTCGAACATCGCGTCGGGGAAGCGGACCAGCAGCAGGCAGCTGACGCCGATCAGGAAGGTGGCCATGTCGAACAGGACCACGCCGTGCAGGCCGATCAGCGAGACCAGCACGCCGCCGGCCAGGACGGCCATCATGTCCCCTGCACCGGTGCCGAGTTGGGCGAGGCCGTTGGCCTGGCCGAGGTAGCGTTTGGGCACCAGCTGGGTGATCGCGGCCAGGTAGGCCGGGCGTTGGAAGGCGGAGCAGACCGCCCCCGTGCAGGCGACCAGGTAGATGTGCCAGACCTCCAGCAGGTCGGCCCAGAGCAGCGCGCCGAGCGAGAGCATGCCGGCCGCCGCCACGGTGTCCGTCACGATCATGATCCGGCGGCGGTCGAGCCGGTCGGCGAGCGCTCCCGCGATGGGCAGCAGCAGGACGGCGGGCAGCACCGCGACCACCGAGATCATCGCGAAGTCGAAGGCCGAGCCGGTCTGCTGGTACACCCAGACGCCCAGCGCGAAGGTGGAGAGGCTGGTGCCGACCATCGAGACGAACTGCCCGATGGCGACCTTCGCGAAGACGCCCAGCTCGGCGCGGGCCGCCGGGCGCTTGGCCGGGGCCTGCTCGGCGACCGTCCCGGTGGCGGTGAACTCGGCTATCACCCGGGCCAGTTCGTCGGCCTGGTGCTTCAGGAAGTAGTGCCCGGCGCGCGGGATGACGGCCAGGTCGACGGTGTCGCCGAAGTGCTCCCACTCGGCGTACCGCTCCTCGTACAGCTGGGTGGCGCGGTCCTTCTCGCCGACCACGCAGAGGATCGGCGCGGCGATCACGGCCGGGCGGCCGTCCCCGTAGGCCCGGGTGTAGAAGTCCTCCGCCTGCCGGACGTCGTGGCGCAGCGCCCGGACCAGGAAGTCCTGTTCGGCCTGGTCGTAGACGTCGGTGAAGCCGCCCATCGCGCGCAGGTAGTCGAGGTAGGAGCGGTTGGAGAGCATCCGGTCGCCGGGCAGTCGGCGGGCCATCCACTCGGCGAAGCGGCCCGGCAGCCGGGCCGCGGGGAAGGTCCCGCCGAGGGCGACGCCGCGCAGGTCGACGCCGGCCGCCTCCAGTCGGGAGCCGAGGGCGGTGGCGAGCGCGCCGCCGAGGCAGTGGCCGTACAGCACCACCGGGCCGTCGATCCCGGCGGTGATCTGCTCGGTCAACCGGTCGGCGAGGCCTTCGAGTTCGGCGAGCTCGTCGTCGGGGCGGCTCGGGTCGTGGCCGGGCAGCTCGACGGCGTACAGCCGGTGGCCTGCGGGCAGGGCGTCGGCGAGCGGCTGGAAGGTGATTGGGCTGCCGCCGCCGTAGGGGACGCAGACCACGCTCACCTCGGCCGGCGCGTTGCCGCGGGTCAGCTTGTGCAGCAGGGTGCGCGGGCCCTGTTCGGCGCCGCCGCCGGCCCTCGCGTCGAGCAGGGCGGCGAGTTCGCGGACGGTGGGCTGCTGGAACAGGTCGATCACGGACAGGCCGCGGCCGATCAGGCGGACGGTGTGCACGGCGGAGAAGGAGTCGCCGCCGAGCGCGAAGAAGTCGTCCGTGGCGCCGATCTCGTCGACGGCGAGCACCTGCCGGTAGGCGGCGGCCACCTCGTGCTCGGCCTCCGTCGCCAACTCGGCTCCGCCGGACACCGGCTGGGCGGCGGCAGGCTCGGGCAGGGCGGCCCGGTCGACCTTGCCGTTGGCGTTCAGCGGCAGGGCGTCGAGGACGACCAGGGCGGCCGGCACCATGTAGTCCGGCAGCCGGGTGCGCAGCGCGGCGCGCAGCCCGCCCGGGTCGGGGGCGGCGGCCGGGTCGGCGGGGACCAGGTAGCCGACGAGGGTGCGGGCGGCGCCCTCCCCGCGGGCGACCACGACGGCCTCGCGGATCTCCGGTCGGGCCGTCAGCTCGGCCTCCACCTCGCCGATCTCGACCCGGAAGCCGCGGATCTTGACCTGGTGGTCGACCCGGCCGAGGAACTCCACGGATCCGTCGGTGCGCCGCCGGACCAGGTCGCCGGTGCGGTAGCTGCGCCGGCCATGGACGAGGGTGAAGCGCTCGGCGGTGAGGTCGTCCCGGCCGAGGTAGCCGCGGGCGACGCCGCCGCCGGAGACGTACAGCTCGCCGGGGACGCCGACCGGGACGGGCCGCAGCCGGGCGTCGAGCACCTCGGCGCCGACGTTGCCGAAGGGCCGGCCGAGCGGCGCCGTGACGGCGTCGCCGAGGTCCGCGGGGACGGGGGCGCCGAGCATCGAGACGGTGGTCTCGGTCGGGCCGTAGTGGTTGTGCAGCCGCAGTCCGGGCCGGGCCGCGCGGATCCGGGCGACCAGGTCGGGCCGCAGCGCCTCGCCCGCGCAGATCAGCAGTTCGGCGGGCAGGATGCCGCCGAGGCCGTCGCCGTGCGCGGCCAGGCCCTCCAGGTGGCTCGGGACGAGCTTCATGGCGTCGATCCGGTGCGCGGCCGTGTAGGCGGCGAAGGCGTCCGGGTCGGTGGCCTGGTCGCGGGTGAGCAGGTGCAGGCAGCCGCCACCGGTGAGCGCGCCGAACACGTTGGTGGTGCCGAGGTCGGCGGCGAAGGTGGAGACCAGCGCCCAGTTCCAGCCCTCCGACCCGGCGCCGATGCGCTCGCGCAGGCCGTGCAGGTAGTTGCGGTAGTTGCGGTGCTCGACGGCGACGCCCTTGGGCGTGCCGGTGGAGCCGGAGGTGAAGATCAGGTAGCAGAGGTGCTCGGGGCGGACGTCCACCGCGGGCGGCGCGCAGGGTGCCACGGTGGTGGTGAGCGCGTCCACGAGGACGGCCGGCGGGCCGTCGAGGCGGGCGAGCAGGTCCTCGGTGGTGACGACCGCGGCGGCGTCGGCGGCGGTGAGCAGGGCGTGGATCCGCTCGTCCGGGTAGACCGGGTCGAGCGGCAGGTACGCCCCGCCGGCCTTGAGGATGCCGAGCATGCCGACGACCAGGGCGGCCGAGCGCTCGACCAGCAGACCGACCGGGCGGTCCGGGCCGACGCCGAGGGCGATCAGCCGGTGGGCCAGTACGTTGGCCCGGTGGTCGAGTTCGGCGTAGGTGAGGACGCCGTCGGCGCCGCGGACCGCGGGTGCGTCGGGGGTGCGGGCGGCCTGCTCCTCGACCAGTCCGTGCAGTGTGCCGCCGAGGTCCCAGCCGCGCAGGGCGTCGTCCCAGTCCGCGAGTTGGCGCTGTTCGGCGGAGGTGAGCAGGGGCAGGTCGGCGAGCGGGCGGTCCGGGTCCTCGGCCATCGCGTCGAGGACGGTGGTGAGGTGGCCGAAGGTGCGCCGGACGGTCGGCTCGTCGTACAGCTCGGCACGCCAGACCAGGTCGGCGTCGAGCTCGCCGCCGTTGTCGACGACGGCGACGGACAGGTCGAACTTGGCGGTGTCGGTGCCGACGGGCTGCCAGCCGGCCTCCAGACCGGGCAGGTCGAGGACGGCCTCGGCCTGGTTGTGGACGTTGAGCAGGACCTGGAACAGCGGGGTGTGGGCGAGTTCACGGTCCAGGCCGAGCGCGTCGATCAGCCGCTCGAACGGCAGGTCCTGGTGGCCGAAGGCGCCGAGGGTGTTCTCGCGGACCCGCTCCAGCAGCAGCCGCACGCTCGGGTCACCGGAGAGGTCCGTGCGCATCGCCAGGGTGTTCACGAAGCAGCCGACCAGCGGTTCGGTCTCGCTGCGAGTGCGGCCCGCGACGGGGGTGCCGACCACCACGTCCTCGGCGCCGGTGTAGCGGGAGAGCACGGTCTGCAGGGCGGCGAGCAGCACCATGTACGGGGTGGCGCCGGTCTGTTCGGCGAGCCGACGGATCCGGCGGGTGCGCTCGGCGCCGAACCCGAGGGTGATCCGCCCGCCGCGGGTGCCGGCGACGGCCGGGCGGGGGCGGTCGGGGGGCACGGTGACGGTGGCGGTGGCGCCGCGCAGGCGCTCCAGCCACCACTGCTCCTGGCGGGCGAGCTCCTCGGCCAGCTCGGTCTGCTGCCAGTGCGCCACGTCGGCGTACTGGACGGCCAGCGGCGCGAAGGCGGGCGCCCGGCCCTCGCGGCGGGCCGCGTAGGCGGTGGCGAGGTCGCCGAACAGCACGCCGATGGACCAGCCGTCGGCGGCGATGTGGTGCAGCACCAGGCTGAGCACGTGGCGGCCCTCGCCGGTGCGCAGCAGGGCGGCGCGCAGCGGGAGGTCGGCGGCGAGGTCGAACGGGCGCCGGGCCTCCGCCTCCAGCCACCGGTCGAGGTCCTCGGCGGGGACGTCGGCCGTGGTGAGCGCCAGGGCTTCGGCGTCGAGCAGGACGGGGCGGACCTCGCCGTCCTCGGTCCGGTAGACGGTGCGCAGCACCTCGTGGCGGGCGAGCAGGTCGCCGAGGGCGGCGGCCAGGGCGGCCGGGTCGGGCTCGCCGCCGAGGTGCAGGGCGAGCGGGATGTGGTAGGCCGCGCCGTCCGGGTCGTACTGGGCGAGGAACCACATCCGGCGCTGGGCCGAGGAGAGCGGCGCGGGTGTGCCGTCGGGGCGGGGGGTGATGCCGCGCTGCGTCGGTCTGGCGGCGGCCTTGGCCTGGGCGAGGCGGCGGCGCAGGAGTTCCTGTCGTCTGGCGTCGGGCTGGTCGGTCATGCGTTCTCCCCCGTCAGGGCGCCGGCGGCCGCGTCGGGCCGGGCGTCCGGGTCGTGCCGTACATCGGGTCGGTCGGGTGCACCGGACGCGCCGGGGCCGTCGAGGCCGTCGGGGCCGGAAGGGTCGCCTTGATCGTTCAAGTCGTCCAGGTCGTCGAGGTCGTTCAGGTCGGCAAGGTCGGCGAGTTCGATCTCGGCGAGGAGCAGGTCCTCTATTCGGCGGGCCATGGCGGCCAGGGTGCGGGCCTCGAAGACGGTGCGCAGCGGCAGGTCGGTGTCGAAGACGTCGCGGACCCGGGCGGTCAGGCGGGTGGCGAGCAGGGAGTGGCCGCCGAGCGAGAAGAAGTCGTCGTGCCGGGAGACCAGCTCCACCCCGAGGACCTCCTGCCACAGATCGGCGAGCAGTTCCTCGCAGTCCCCCTCGGGCGGCGCGCCGGCGCCGCCGAGCTGCGGCAGCGGCAGGGCGGCCCGGTCGACCTTGCCGCTGGGGGTCAGCGGCAGCGCGTCGAGCAGGACGAGTGCGGCGGGCACCATGTAGTCGGGCAGCCGGTCGGCGAGGGCCGACCGCAGCGCGTCCTCGGTGAGGCCGCCGCCGGTGACGGCGTACCCGGCGAGGACCGGGCCCGCCGGGGTGTCGACCAGGGCGGCCGCGCCCGCGCCGACGCCGGGGACGGCGGTCAACGCGGCCTCGATCTCGCCGAGTTCGATCCGGAAGCCGCGCAGCTTGATCTGCGCGTCGGTGCGCCCGTGGTACTCCAGCCGGCCGTCTCGGCGGCGGCAGGCGAGGTCGCCGGTGCGGTACATCAGCGCGCCCTCGGGGCCGCCGGGCTCCGGGACGAAGCGTTCGGCGGTGAGCTCGGGGCGGCCGTGGTAGCCGAGCGCGACGCCGTCACCGGCGATGCAGAGCTCGCCGATGCCGTTCACGGGGGCGGGCCGGCCGGCCGCGTCCAGCAGGTGCAGCCGGGTGTTGGCGATGGGCGCGCCGAGCGCCACCACGCCGCCGTGGGCGGCGAGTTCGGCGGTGACCCGCTGCGCGGTGGACCAGACCGTGGTCTCGGTCGGACCGTACAGGTTCCACAGTGCGGCGGTGCGCTTGAGCAGTGCCTCGGCCAGGTCGGCGGTGAGCGCCTCGCCGCCGCACAGGGCGGTCAGGCCGGGGCGGCCGGGCCAGTCGGCCTCCAGCAGCATCCGCCAGGTGGCGGGGGTGGCCTGGGCGACGGTGACGGCGCGCTGGTCCAGCCAGGCGGCGAGCGCGTGCCCGTCGGTGGCGGTGGCACGGTCGGCGATCTCCACCCGGGCGCCGGTGACCAGGGGCAACCACAGCTCCAGGCCCGCGATGTCGAAGGTGACGGTGGTGACGGCGGCCATCACGTCCCGGTCGGTGAGGCCGGGTTCGCGGCCCATCGAGCCGAGGAAGTTGACGATCGCCCGGTGCGGTACGGCCACGCCCTTGGGGCGGCCGGTGGAGCCCGAGGTGTACAGCAGGTAGGCCGGGTCCTCGGGGCCGACGGCCACGATCGGGGCCTCAGGCGCGGCGGCGGCCTCGGGGCCGTCGACCAGGACGGCGGTGCGTCCGGAGAGCAGTTCGTCGCCGGCCGTGGCCTGTTCGGCGACCAGGACGCCCACTCCGGCGTCGTCGAGCACCGCGAGGTTGCGGGCGAGCGGCTGGTCGACGTCGATCGGCAGGTAGGCGGCGCCGCTGCGCAGCACGCCGAGCAGGGCGGCGGGCAGCAGTCGGCCGCGCCGGACGGCGACCGCCACCAGGCTGCCGGGCCCGACCCCCTGCGCGGCCAGCAGGTGGGCCAACCGGGCCGCGGTGGAGTCGAGTTCACCGTACGCCAGAGTGCCGTCGGCGGCGGAGACGGCGATCGCCTGCGGGGTGCGGTCGGCCTGGGCGGCGACCAGCTCGTGCAGCCGGGCGTCGGGCAGCGGCGCCGCGGTCCGGTTGCCGGCTTCGGCGCCGGCCAGTTCGGCGGCCGAGAGCATCGCCAACTCGCCGATCGGACGGTCGGGTTCGGCGAGGGCGGCGGCGAGCAGCACGGTCAGGTGGTCGAGCGCGGCCTGCACGGAGGGCTCGTCGTAGCGCGAGGTGCGGTACTCGGCGGAGAGCAGTGGGCCGTCGGCCGGGAACTCCAGGAACAGCGAGAGGTCGGTCTTCGCCGTGCCGTTGCACACCTCGGCGACGAACTCCATCTTCACGCCGGGCAGTTCGACGCCTGCCACCGGGTGGTTCTGGACCGCGAGCAGGGTCTGGGCGAGCGGCGAGGACGTCCGGCCGGCGGAGTCACCGGCCCGGCGGGCGTGTTCCAGGAACGGGTGGCCGCTGTGCTCGGCGGCGTCCAGCACCACCGGGCGGAGCCGGGCGACGAGCGTGCGCAGGGTGTCGGCGGCGCCGACCTCGAAGCGGAGCGCGACGGTGTTGATCAGCGAGCCGAGGACCTGCTCCAGCTCGGGGACGGGGCGCACGGCGAAGGGCGTGAGCACGGCGAGGTCGGTGCGGCCGGTGTAGCGGTGCAGCACGCCGCCGAGTGCGGCGAGGACCGTCATGTAGAGGCTGGCGCCCTCGCCGGCGGCCCAGCGCTCGGCGGTGCGGAGCAGGTCGGCGTCGATCCGGCGGGCGATCCGGCGGCCGGCCGTGTCGTGCGGGTTGGGGTGCGGGCGGTCGCCGGGCAGGTGCTGCTCGGCGTCCAGGCCGAGCAGTCCCTCGCCCCAGCGCAGCGCGGCCTCGCGGCCTGCCTCGTTGGCGCGCTCCTCCCAGCGGGCGACATCGGAGAACTGCAGGGCGGGTTCGGCGAGGTCGCCGTCCCGGTAGGCGCGGCCGAGCTCGGCGAGCAGCAGGCCGGCCGCCCAGCCGTCCATCGCGGCGTGGTGGACGGTCAGCAGCAGTTCGTGCCGGTCCGGGCCGGTGCGCAGGGCGAGGGCGCGCAGCAGCCGTCCCTCGGCGAGGTCCAGCGGCCGGGCGGCCTCGGCGCGCAGCGCGGCGTCGAGCTCCGCCTCGTCGGCCACCGCGTCCGGTCGGCCTGCGCCGACCAGGTCGAGCAGCGGCACGTCCACGGTGTACGGCTCGCGGACCTCGGCGAGGAGCTCGCCGTCGCGTCCGGTGAGCGCGGTGCGCAGGACTTCGTGGCGGCGGACCACCACGGTCAGGGCGCGGCCCAGGGCGGCGAGGTCGAGCCTGCCGGTGGCCCGGATGCGCAGCGGCACGTTGTAGAGGGCGCTGCCGGGCAGGACGGAGGAGTGCAGCCAGAGCTCGCGCTGGAACTCGGTGGCGCGGGCGGGCAGGTGGGCGGCCCGCTCGGGCGGTGCGACGCCGGGGCGTCCGCCGCCGCCGTCGGCGACCCGGCGGGCGAGCGCGGCGACGGTCGGCGCGGCGAAGAACTCGCCGAGCGGTACCCGGGTGCCGTAGGCGCGCTCGATCCGGGCGAGGACGCCGGCCGCGAGCAGCGAGTGGCCGCCGAGGTCGAGGAAGACGTCGTGCACGCCGACCCGGGGCAGGCCGAGCACGTCCTGCCAGAGTGCGGCGATCCCCTCCTCGACCTCCGTACGGGGGGCGACGAAGAGGTCCTGGCCGGCCCGGCTGCGGGCGACCGGCGGCAGCGCCTTGCGGTCGGTCTTGCCGTTGGGGGTGAGCGGCAGGCGCTCCAGCACGCCGACGGCCAGTGGCACCATGTAGCCGGGCAGGGCGGCGGCGCAGTGGGCGCGCAGCTCGGCCGCGGTCGGTTCGGCGGCCGGGGCGGGCTGGACGAAGGCGGCGAGGTAGTCGCCGGCCTCGTCCCGCTGGACGACCGCGGCGGCGGCCTCGACCGCGGGGTGGGTGGCCAGCACCGCCTCGATCTCGCCGAGTTCGACCCGGAAGCCGCGGACCTTCACCTGGTGGTCGACGCGGCCGTGGTACTCCAGGTCGCCGTCCGGCAGCCGCCGCACGAGGTCCCCGGTGCGGTAGCAGCGCTCGCCGCCGACGGTGACGAACCGCTCCTCGGTGAGGTCGGGGCGGCCGTGGTAGCCGCGGGCCAGTCCTTCGCCGGCCAGGTACAGCTCGCCGATCCCTCCGTCCGGGACGGCGGTCCGCTGCTCGTCGAGGACGTGGGCGGTGGTGCCGTCCAGCGGGCGGCCGATGACCGGCTCGCCGGCCTCCCCGCGCGCGACCAGCGACCAGGTCGAGTAGACGGTGTCCTCGGTCGGGCCGTAGAGGTTGTACAGGCGCTCGACCCGGGGCTGGGCGTAGACCTGGTCGGCCAGACGGCGCGGTAGCGCCTCACCGGCCAGGTTGACGACGCGTACGCCGTCCGGCAGGCCCCCGCCGCCGGAAGGACCGCCGTCGCGCAGCAGCGCCGCCATGGCGCTGGGCACGGTGTTGACCAGCGTCACCTCCTCGCGGGCCGGGAGCTCGGGCAGCGCGAGGACGTTCTCGGCGACCAGGACGGCGCCGCCGACGACCAGCGGGAGGAACAGCTCGTACACCGAGATGTCGAAGCAGACCGACGTGCCGAACAGCACTCCGGCCACGTCGGCCGGGGTGTAGGTGTCGACGGCCCACCGGAGCATCGCGTTGACGCCGCCCTGGGTGACCGCGACACCCTTGGGACGGCCGGTGGAGCCCGAGGTGTACAGGACGTAGGCGAGCGCGTCGCCGCCGGCCGCCCGCGCGAGGGGGGCGGCGGGGCTGTCGCCGTCGACGTACAGCAGGGTGGCGCCGGCCCCGGCCAGCAGGTGCTCGTGGGAGCGGTCGGTGACGACGACGGGCGCACGGGCGTCGCCGATCACCAGCTCCAGCCGGTCGCGCGGGTAGGCCGGGTCGAGCGGCACGTACGCGCCGCCGGCCCGCAGCACCGCCAACAGCATGACGACCAGGTCCGCCGAACGCGGTAGGCAGACCCCCACCAGGGTCTCCGCACCGACCCCGGCGCCGGCCAGCCGGGCCGCCGCCGACTCCACGGACGCGGACAGTTCACGGTAGGTCAGGCGCCGCCCGCCGTCGATCACGGCGACGGCCTCGGGGGTCCGTCTGACCTGGGCATCGAACAGGTCGGCCAGCGATGCTGCCGGATCCAGTGGAGGAAGTCCCGTCGAACTCATCAACTCTCCTGAGGGATGGCCCTGCGCCGACTTGTGGTCGGCCAGAAATGGGCGGTGTGCCCTGGGAGATGGTGGGGTAAAGATCTCCGGATGACCAGCACATTTCCGACACTCGTTCGGTATGCCGGAAAGATCACCCTTCTCTCACCACTCAGCGGTTCACCTCCGTGACGGTTCGTCGGCGAATTCCTACTGAGTGTCAGGACTCGTGACATGGCGGCCGACTGACGCTACGGTCGTCCCGACGGCGTCCCGGTGTGCGTCGCGCCCGCGTGCGCCACCCCGCCGACGCGGCCCTGACCTGCCCTTTACCCTGCGCCGACCGGCACCCGGGGCCGGCTCAGCCCTGACGGGTCCCGAGTGGGGTCCGCACCCACGCCGTACGCGCCCGGACGAAGGTGCCCGCGCCCCTGCGCCGCTCGACCAGCCCCGACCCGGCCAGCTCCTCGTACCCGCGCACCGCCGTGCCGCGGCTCACCCCCAGCGCCTCGGCGAGCAGCCGCTCGGCCGGCAGCCGGTCCCCCGGGTCCACCAGGCGGCGCTCCACCGCGTCGGCCAGCGCGGCGGCGAGGCACCGGTAGCGCGGGCCCTCGCCGCGCTCCCAGCCGTCCAGGGCGATCCGCACCCACCACCCGAGGTCCCGGTCCATCTCCTCAGCCTGGCACCGCCCGGGGCCCGCGCCAACCCGGCCGCCGGCCGTCCGGCCGTTCAGCCGCCCCGGCCCCGTGGTGGCGGCGCCCGGCAGCGGCCCATCGCAGCGGCCGCGCGGCCGCGACCCACCACCCGCAGGACGGCCGGGACGGCGGCACCCCGGCGAGGGGCCAGAATGGACCCATGTCCCGACGCCGCCCCGCGCCCCGCGCCGCCGCCCCCGCGCCCCGCCTGCTGCCCTCCTCCCCCTGCCCGTGCGGGCTGCCCGCCGCGTACGGCGAGTGCTGCGGCCGGCTGCACCGGGGCCAGGCCGCCGCGACCACCGCCGAGCTGCTGATGCGCTCGCGCTTCAGCGCCTTCGCCGCACAGGACGAGGCGTACCTGCTGCGCACCTGGCACCCCGACACCCGGCCCGACGCGGTCGAGTTCGACCCCGCGCTGCGCTGGACCGGCCTGGAGGTGCTCTCCACCACCGAGGGCGGCCCGTTCCACAGCGCGGGCACCGTGGCTTTCCGCGCCCACTACACCGAGGGCCGCGAGCAGGGCGTCCTCAGCGAGCACAGCCGCTTCGTGCGGTACGAGGGCGCCTGGGTCTACCTGGACGCCCTCTCGCTCTCCTGAGGCGGCGCTTCCGCTGCCGGCGGCGCAGTCCCGCACAAGGCTGGAACCGCGCGCCCTACAGGTAGTCGTCCAGCCGGGCGAAGGCGAAGCCCTGCGCGGTGACCTCGTTCACGACCTTGCGGAGCAGGTCGGGCATGGTGCCCTTCCACAGGTCGGCACCCCGGAAGTGGGTGAGGATGATGTCCCCGGAGTGCAGGCGCTGATCGTCGTAGCGGTACTCCACCCGGTCGGGGAAGGCCTCCTCGTTCCAGAGCGGGACGGCCTCGATGCCGCAGGAGGCGGCGGCCCGGAGCGTGTCGTCGTTGTACTCGCCGTAGGGCGGCCGGAACAGCCGCGGGCGGGCGCCGATCTGCTGCTCCAGCTGGTCCTGCTGGCGGCAGATCTCGTCGCGCTGCTGGTCGTAGCCGAGCACCTTGAGGTTGCGGTGGTTGATCGTGTGGTTGTTCACCGCGTCGCCCTGGGCGGCGAGCCCGCGGAAGTAGCCGTAGTCCTCGCGCGCCAGGTAGTCGGCGACGAAGGTGCTGAGCGGGATCCCGAGCTCGTCCGCCATCCGGGAGAACTCCGGGTCCTTCTCGGCGCCGTCGTCGACGGTCAGGAAGACGATCTTCTCGCTGGTCGGCACCCGGTAGACCACCGGGGGCCGGCCGTCCTGGAGCTTCACCCCCTGCACGGGGCTGAGCTCCGCCCTGGCCGCGGGCCGCTGCGGGGCCTTCAGCGGCGGCCGCTCGACTCCCCAGCGGTGCGCGGTCTCCAGCGCGGTGCGCACGGCCGCCTCCCTCCGGGCCACCGCCGCGCCGGCGGCCTCCTCCTCGGCCCGGGCCGGGCCGGGCAGCATCAGCGGCGCGGCGGCCGGCCGCGGCCCGCCCCGGTCGGCAGCCTCCTTCGCCGCGCCCTCGGCGGCCCCCTCGGCGGGAACGGCGCTCGCCACGGCCCGGGCCGAGTCCGGACGGCCCGTCGGGGGTGCGGCGCAGCCCGCGACCGCGGCCGACAGGCAGACCGCCACCGCGAGGCCGGCCCTGGCCCGGTGACTCCCCCTCAACCCCCCATTAATCACATGATCTGACAATGTGTTCATGGAGCACTGCTCCCCCGCACCACCCCCCGGCCAATCCCCTCCTCACCCGCCCGGCCTACCGCACCGCCGGGGCCGCCGGCGCGGCGAAGTCCCCCTCCCCCGGCCCCGCCCCGGCTGCACCCGGTGCGGCGGCGCCGGCCCTGCCCGGTCCCGCGCACCCCCGCCGACCTCGGAAAACGCCTCGCTTCCGGGGAGGGCGGCCGACCATAATGCGCACATGACGATCACCGTTCCGCGCCCTGCCGACCGCTGGGACGTCTCCCCGGCCGATGTGGGCTCGGAGGAGGCGCAGGCGCTGCTGCGCGACTACTACATCGACGTCGCCAACCGGTACTACCGGCTGCACCTCGGGCGCGACGGCACACCCGAGGAGATCGAGTCCGGCCTGGCCGGCTCCCCGAGCGACGACCTCGCCGCGCCCACCGGGGCGTTCGTGCTCGGGCGCTACGACGGCGCGGCGCAGGCCTGTGCCGGGTTGCGTGTGCGGGACGCGCGAACGGTGGAACTGACCAGGGTGTTCGTCCGCCACGCGGTGCGCGGCACGGGCGGCGGCGGGCGGCTGCTGGCCGCCGTGGACGAGGCCGCGCGGTCGCTCGGCGCCGGGCGGATCGTGCTGGACACCCGGCTCGACCTGGTCGAGGCCCGCGCGCTGTACAGCCGGCACGGGTACGCCGAGATATCGGCGTACAGCACCGGGCCGTACGCCCAGATCTGGTACGGCAAGGACGTCACGGCGCCGGCGCATGCAGACCGTTGAGCTGGTCTGCGACGCCGCCTTCGACCGCGCGGTGCGCGAGGTGTGGCAGCGGCTCTCGGACGGCGGGGTGGACAGCCTCGCCCACAACACCCATGCCGGCCACCGCCCGCACCTCACCCTGGCCGCCTGCGCCCGGATGCCGGCCGACGCCGGGCCGCGGCTGGACGAACTCCTCGCCGGGGCCCTGCCGCTGACCGTCCGGCTGTCCGGCCTGGTCTCGTTCGGCGCGCGCAGCCGGCGCCGGGTGCTCTCCTGGTCGATCGTGCCCACCGTGGAGCTGGTCCTGCTCCACCAGCGGGTCTGGGAGATCCTCGCCGAGGCCGAGGAGCCCGGCCCGTACTACCTGCCCGGCCGCTGGTCGCCGCACCTCGGGCTCACCCGGCGGCTCGAACCGGACGCCCTCGCGCTCGCCCACACCGTGCTCGGCCGCCACCCGGACCTCGTCGGTGACTTCACGGCGGCGCGGAGCTTCGACTCGGAGAGCCAGCAGACCACCTGGCTGGGGGCGGGCTGAGCACGGAGGCCCGGCCCGGTCACCCCGGAGCCGCCCCCAGAGCCGCCGGGGACTCCGCGTCGCGGGCGAGCAGCCGCGGTTGTCCGGTGCCGTCCGCCGGGACGGTCCAGACGTCCGCGCCCGTCCCGGAGTGCGGCAGCCCGTAGGCGACGGTGGCGTCGTCCAGCCAGGCCGCCTGGTCGTCGACGCTGCGGGTCTCGGTGAGCGGGGTCTCGGCGAGATCGGCCAGCCGCAGCACGGTGAGCCGCCAGCCGCCGTCGGGCAGCATCCGCTTGTAGGCCAGCCGGGTGCCGTCGGGGGCCAGTGACGGGCACTCCACGTCGTCCTTGAGGGTGCGCAGGCTGCGGGCGGCGAAGTCGCCCGCCACGAGGGAGCGGTGGCCGTCGGCCGACAGCGTCGCGTAGAAGCGGTTGTCGTCCGAGGTGAAGGTGACGCCCCAGACGTTGGCGTCGGGCGCGGGGGCGTGACCGTCGACCGTGAAGTCCTCCAGGTTGCCGACCAGGGTGCCGCCGCGGGTGTCGAGGATGCCGGAACGGGTGGAGAACCGGCCGCCGTTGTAGGAGTCCCCGGTGACGAAGACCGTCCAGGAGACCATCCGGCCGGAGGCGGAGACCCGGGCCCGGCTGGGGACACCGTTGAGCGGGATGTTGCTCTGCCGGTGCAGCTCGCGGTCGAGGACGGTGAGCTGGTAGGAGCCCGGGCCCTCCAGCAGGCAGACACCGGTCCCGGCGGCCGCGTACACGCGGGCGCAGGGCAGCGTGGAGGGGGTGCGCCGGCCATCGGGGTGCTGCACCGCGAGCAACCCCGTCCGGGTGTCGCGGACCAGCAGCCCGGGGCCGTCCAGGGTGGGCGCGGCGTCCGCCGGGTCACGGGCGGGGACGGGCGCGGCCCGCAGCACGGTGTAGCCGACGGCGACGGCGGCGAGCAGGACGGTCGCGACCAGGGCGGTGAGGATGCGCCACTTCATGGCGAGGGGTGTCCTTCGTGCGAGGGCGGGACGGACGGCGGGGCGGACGGGGAGACGGGCGGAGAGGACGGCGGACGGGGACGCGGCGGGGCCGCCGTGAGCAGGGGGGCGGAGACGGCCAGGGCGGTGGCGGCGGCGCCGGCCGCGCCCAGGCAGGCGGTCGGCGCGCCCCACGCCTGCCAGGCCGCCCCGAACGCCACCGAGGAGCAGAGCGCGGCCAGGGCCTGCCCGGTCTGCAGCAGGGCGAGTCCGCTGGTGCGCAGTTCGGGCGGCAGCAGCGGCCCGGCGAGGGCCATCAGGACCCCGTCGGTGGCGGCGTAGAAGGCTCCGTGCAGCAGCAGGACCAGCGGCACCAGCAGCACCGGCGAGCCCGGGCCGAGGGCGAGGAGGACCTGGACGGCGACCACGGCGCCGAAGCCGCCGAGCACCACCGGCCGGTGGCCGGTGCGGTCGGCGAGCCGGCCCAGGGGCGCGGCCAGCAGCAGGTAGGCCAGCGCGGAGCCGACCGCCAGCAGCGGGAACGCGGTGAGCGGCAGGTCGTCGCGGCGCTGGAGGAGCAGGTAGACGAACCCGTCGCCGACCGTGGTCAGCGCGAGCAGGGCGGCGACCGCGCAGAGCCGGCGGAACGGTCCGCGGCGCAGCAGTGCCAGCGCGGCGCCCGGCCGCACCCGGCCCGCGGGCAGGGGCTCCTGGCGGTCGTGGACGAAGAGCGCCAGCAGCAGGACGCCGAGCAGGGCGAAGCACAGGCTGGTCAGGAACACCGCGTCGTAGGAGCGGCCCGAGCCGGCCAGCGCGAGCACGCCGACCGCGACGAGCGGCCCGGCGAACGCCCCCAGGCTGTCCAGGGCGCGGTGCGCGCCGAACGCCCGGCCGAGCCGGTCGGCGGGGACGGAGAGGGTGATCAGGGCGTCCCTGGGCGCGGTGCGCAGGCCCTTGCCGGTGCGGTCGACCGCCAGGACGGCGCCGATCGCCGCGGGTGCGGCGGCGGTCAGGAGCAGCCCGGCCCGGGCGGCGGCCGACAGACCGTAGCCGATCCCGGCGACGAGCTTGCGGCGCCGGAACCGGTCGGCGGCGTAGCCGCCGAGGAGCCGGGTGAGGGCGGTGGATCCGCTGAACAGGCCGTCCACCACACCGTACTGAGCGGTGCTCAGGTGCAGTCCGAGGACGAGGTAGGCGGGGAGCACCGAGCCGACCATCTCGGCGGAGACGTCGGTGACCAGGCTGACCAGGCCGAGGGCGAGGACGTTGCCGGTGAGGACCCGCCGGGCCGGGGCCCCGGTCGTGGGGGCCCCGGCTCGCACGCTGGAGAGGTACACCGGCTCAGCTCAGCGTGATGTCGTCGAACCAGGTGATGCTGGGATCACCCGGGTAGTCGTCGTCGTGGTTGACCAGCTGCACGGTGTAGGAGTGGCCGGGGGTGAGGGTGTCGGTGACCTGCCGCCAGCCGCCGTTCGCGGTGCAGGTCCTGGGCAGCGGGGTGGCCGTCGTACCGCTGGTGTTGTGCCGGACGGTGACGGTGGCCCAGGCGTAGTCCACGCTGTCCCGGCAGTCGCCCTTCCACCAGACGGTGAGCCTGGTGATGCCGGGTGGGGCGGTGAAGGTCTGGCTGAGGACGGAGTCGCCGTCGGTCGGCCCGCTGGATCCGGCCGCGCCGCCGTAGGCGCCGGAGTGCGGCACGTCGGCGACGGCGGTGGTGCCGGTGCGGGTCCAGCCGTTGAAGGTGCCGTACTCGAAGCCGCCGTTGACCAGGCCGGCGGGCGGAGAGGGGGTGGGCGTCGGGGTCCCGGTGGGCGAGCCGGTGGGTGTGCCGGTGGGCGTCGGGCTCGGGGTCGGCGAGGTGGTCCAGATGTCGGTGATCGGGGCGGCGCTCGCCGCGTTGCCCAGGGCGCCGAGGCCGTAGGCCTCCTCGATCGTGCGCAGGACGCCGTAGTGGTCGATGCGCTCGGAGTAGACGCCCGGGCGGACCTTCTCGCCCACGAAGACGGTGGCGATCTGGTTGACGGAGCTGAAGTTGTCCTCGTCGAAGGTGACGACCAGCAGGCTGTTGTGGGTCTTGGCCCACTGCGCGTACCCGTCGAGGTTGGTGCGCAGCCAGGTGTCGCCGGTCTCGGGTGCGCAGTCGTGCATGTCGTTGCACATGTCGGGGATGACGAAGGAGACGGTCGGCAGCTTGGTGTAGTCCGTCGGGAAGCCGCTGTAGGGGAGGCTGGCGGCGGCCGGGACGTTGTCGAAGTCCGCCCAGGGGTTGTGCTTGCGGACGTAGTTGCCGCTGCTGCAGCCGGTGTAGCCGGTGGACGGCAGGCCCTCGGAGTAGCCCTTGAAGGTGTACCCGGCGGCGGTGAGCTGGCTGCCGAGGTTGGCCTTGCCGGTGAAGTTCTGCGGGCAGGAGTCGCCCGTCACGCCTTGCAGGTCGCCGGAGAACAGCGCGACGTAGTTGCCCTGGCTGGGGTGGGTGATGCCGAACGAGCGGGAGAAGCTCGCGCCCTGCCCGGCCAGGGAGTTGAGGTAGGGGACGGCGGGGTTCCCGATGATCTTCGAGTAGTCCTTGTTCTCGAACAGGACGACGACGACGTGGTCCGGCCGCGGTACGGCGGCGGCGGTGCCGCCCTGGTCCGGCGCGGCGGACGGGCGGGCGCCCATGGCCGCCCCGGCACCGGTGAGGGCGATCAGGAACGCCACCACGGCGGTGATCACCGATCTGGTTCTCGGCGCGGGCCGCCGCCCGGGCGGGGACTGCGGTCTGAGTCGGGACTGCGCTGCCGGCATGGCCTGCTCCTCGGTCTCGCACCGGTCCGGGCCCGCCGGATCCGGTCCGTGCGGGTGTGATCCGGATGGTTTTGTCGCGGACATGGTGGAGGCGGCCCGGGTGGGAGCGATAGCGTGCGGGCGGCCGTCCGCACGCCCCGCGACGCGGCCGCAGCGGCGCCGCCTGGGGCGATGGACCGGCGGCGCTGGAAATCCAGTACCGGCGAGTAACCACGGGATCCGCGATCGACGACCTCCACGGCGCGCCGCACGGCGGCCCGTTCCACAGCGCCCTGCGCTCGGCCATCGCCGCCCGCGGCCTCAGTCTGGAGCGGCTGCACGAACGGCTGGCCGCCGCCGGACTGCGGGTCAGCGTCTCCACCCTGAGCAACTGGCAGCGCGGCCTGAGCCGGCCGAGCCGCCCGCAGAGCCTGCGCGCGGTCGCCGGGCTGGAGCGGGTCCTGGGCCTGGCGGCGGGCTCGCTCGGCGGTCTGCTGGAGGAGCCCGCGCACCGCGGCCGCCGCCTGCCGGCCCCCGCCCCGGGCACCCCGGTGCTTCCGGCGAGCCGGCTGCGGGCCCGGATGGACGTCCCGGCCGAGCCCGAGCTGGACGTCCTCGCCGTCCAGGACGAGGTGACCGTCTCCGGGGCGGGCTGGGTCGCCACCACCCGGACGGTCGTCCGCGCCCGCCGCTCCGGAGTGGCCCGGCACGTCGTGCTCAACCACGTCCGCGGCGACGCGCTGCCCGAGATCCGGGCCGGCCGGGACTGCACGCTCGGCCGGGTGCGGACCGACCGCGCGGCCGGGCTGGTCGCCGCCGAGCTCCTCTTCGGGCCGCTCGGCCGCGGGGAGACCTTCGCGGTGAAGCACAGCACGGCCGCCACCGAACCGGAGCCGTACTACGGGCACTGGTTCCGCACCGCCGGGCAGCACTACGAGTTGACGCTGCGCTTCGAGCCCGGGACCGGGGCCCGGCGGGCCTACCGGATCTGGCGGCTCGACGCGCGCTCACCGCACCGGGACGTGGTCCGGCTGCGGCTCATCGACGGCCGCCTCGCCCACTTCGCCGACTTCGACCTCTCCCCCGGGTTCCACGGCATCCGCTGGACCGGCCGGGAGCCCTGAGGGGCCGGCCCTCCCCGGGCCTGAGCTGTCCCTGGCCCTGAGCTGTCCCTGGGCCCTGAGCTGTCCCCGGGTCAGCTCCCGTCCGCGGGCGGGTGGTAGGTGATGAGCTCACCCCCGATCCGCCAGGTCCCGCCGTCGGCCGAGGCGCCCCGCATGCCGTGCAGGACGTCGGCGCCGGCGCGTTCGACGACGGCGACGGTCCCGATCGAGGCGAAGCCGAAGGTCCGCGCCGGGTCCCAGTCGGTGCTGAACCGCAGCCGGCGGCTCATCTGCGCCCAGCCCTCGGGGCCGCCGGCGACGACCCAGGCGTCCGGGGTGGCCGCGGTGAAGCGGGTGGCCGGGCGCAGCCAGGAGGCGGCGGCCTCGGGCCAGTCGACGACGGCGAGCACCTCCCCGCCCCGGGCCCGCCAGGCCTCGGCGAGGGCTCGGGCGGCGGCGGTCGCGGCCTCGGCGCGGCCGTGGCCGATCACCACGGACCGGATCCGCTCCGGTGGCCCGGTCAACAGGCCGAGGAGGGAGGCGAGTTCGGCCGGGGTGTGGGCGGCCGGCGGCGGCAGCGGCGGGCCGCCCGGGCCCGGAGCGAGGGGCGAGCGGGGGCGCCCGAACCCGTGGGGGCTGCTCATGGTGTCTCCCTGTCGGTCCGGTCCTTCGGGTCGCCGTGCCCGCCACCGCGCGTACGCCTCCGGCAGGCAGACCGCGCACGGACGGTAGCCGGCGGCGCGGGCGGTGGCCGCGTCGGCGAAGAACACCCGGTGGCGGACGTAGCCGCCGGCGGCGATCGCGCGCAGCGCGCTGGGGCAGTCGAGCCGACCGTAGAGCCGGCCGCGGCGGTGGCCGCCGAGGGTGCCGGGCACGGCGCTGCGGTACGGGCGGCCGTCGGCGCCGAGCAGGAGGTGGTCCCGGCCTGATGCGCGGGTGGTGTCGGCTCCGGACACGGTGGCTACGCGGCGTCGTGGAAGACGAGGCCAAGGGTGTGCCGCCGGCCGGTGCGGACGGTGCTCACCCCGTGCCGCACCGGCGCGGCGGACCAGCCCCGGGCGGAGGGCACCGGGCGGTCCCGGGTGGTGAACACCAGGCCGTGGCCCTGGGGGAGGGTGAGGGAGGTGCCGCGGGACTGGGCGCGGGGGCGCTGCTCGACCAGCAGGAACTCGCCCCCGGTGTAGTCGGCCCCGGCCGCGTCGAGGCCGATGACGACCTGGAGGGGGAAGACCAGGTCGCCGTACAGGTCGCGGTGCAGGGCGTTCCAGTCGCCGGGGCCGTAGCGCAGCAGGATGGGGGTGGGCTTGGTCTGCCCGGCCTCGTGGCACAGCTCCAGCCACTCGGCGAGGGTGTCGGGCCACGGCGCGGGCCTGCGGAGCCTGGCGGCCCAGTCGCGGGCGATCGGGAGCAGGCGCGGGTAGAGCGCCTCGCGCAGCTCGGCCGGCAGTTCGGGGAAGGGCTCCCGGAAGTAGCGGTAGCGGCCGGAGCCGAAGCGGTGGCGGGCCATGTCGACGGTGCTGCGGAAGTACCGCTCCTCGTCGTACAGGGCGGCGACCGCGGCGCACTCGCCGGGGGTGAGCAGCTGCCCGGTCGGGGCGCAGCCGAACGCGTCGATCTCGGCCGCGAGCGCGGCCCAGTCGGTGGCGGCGACGCGGTCGGCCGCACGGCCGGGGCTGGTGGTGGGGATCATGTCCGTCTCGCTCGGTGTCGGGGTGGGTGTGCGCGGATCGCGGGGCGGGTGACGCGGGTCGGCAGCGTGGATCAGGCCGCGCGGGCCGGCAGCGCGGGTCGGAACGCGCGGGTCATGCCGCGAGCGCGCCCTCGTGGGTGAGCAGCAGCCGCTTGCGCTCGACGCCGCCCGCGTAGCCGGTGAGCGAGCCGTCGGCGCCGATCACCCGGTGGCACGGGCGCACCAGGAGCAACGGGTTGGCGCCGAGCGCGGCCCCCAGCGCCCGCACCGCCCCAGGCGGGAGCCCGGCCCGCTCGGCCAGCCCGCCGTAGCTGGTGGTGGCGCCGTACGGGACGGTCTCCAGCGCCGCCCAGACCCGCCGTTGGAAGTCCGTGCCGGCGCCCGCGGCGTACTCCAGGTCGAAGCCCTTCGCCTCGCCCGCGAAGTACGCCCGGATCTGCCGGGTGACCTCCCCGAACGCCTCCGGCGCGCGGATCCAGTCGTCCCGGACCTCCGCCGCGTTCTGCTGCCCGGTCATGGACACCGAGGCGAGGGCCGTCCCGCCCTGGGCGGTGGCGGACTCCTCGCCCACCAGCAGCAGCTCGCCCACCGGGGTACTGATCGTCGTGTAGAGGGTCACGGTCCTTCTCCAGCCGCTCGTCAACCTGTCGTGCACCACCCACTCTGCGGTCTTTCCCGCGCTGGATCCGGCGGGATTCGGACACGGCGTTCCGCCGCCCCGGGCCGTGCGCCCGGACGGCGGGGGCCAGGCCGGGACCAGGCGGGGATCAGGTGGGGACAAGCCGGCGGCGTCAGCCCACGGCGAGGAGGGCGGCGTTCAGCTCGGCGGTGTCCGGCGGGTTGGCACCCGCGCGCGAGACGGTGAGTGCGGCGGCCGCGGCCGCCGTGGCCAGGGACCGGTCGAGGTCGGCGCCGGCGTGGCGGGCGTGGAGCAGGGCGGCCATGAAGGAGTCGCCGGCCCCGACGGTGTCCACGACCGGGACGGGGACGGCCGCCGTCTCGGCGCGGCGCCCGTCGGAGGTCAGCGCGAAGGCGCCCTGCGCGCCGAGGGTGACCGCCACCGTGGCCGGTCCGAGGTCGAGCCAGCGGCGCGCGACGGACTCCGGGTCCTGGCCGGGGTAGAGCCAGTCGAGGTCCTCGTCGCTGGCCTTGACCAGGTCGCTGAGCGCGACGCAGCGCTCGACCCGGCGGACGGCCGACTCCCGATCGCCCATCAGCGCGGGCCGCACGTTGGGGTCGTAGCTGACGCCGGCCCGGCCGGGCCGGCGTCGGACCAGGGCGAGGACGGCCGCCGCCCCCGGGTCGGTGACGGCGGCGATCGAGCCGATGTGCAGATGGCCGGGTACGAACGGGAGCTCGGCCGCCGCCAGCGTCCAGTCGATGTCGAAGCTGTAGCGGGCCCGGCCCTGCTCGTCCAGCTCGACCAGTGCGGACGCCGTCCGGGCGCCCTCCCCCGGGTCGGCGAGGACGGCCACGCCCGCGGACTCCAGGTGGGCCCGGATCAGCCGGCCGTGGGGATCGGCGCCGAGCTCGGTGAGCAGGGTGGTGGGCAGGCCGAGCCGCGCCAGCCCGTAGGCGACGTTGGCGGGACTGCCGCCGGGGTGGACCCGGTCGGGCCCGCCCGGGGTGCGGACGATGTCGGCGACGCACTCGCCGATCACCAGGAAGCTCGGGGCGGGGCTGGTCACGGCTGCTCCTGACGGTCCGGGGCGTCGGCGCGATGGCGGCTGCCCAGCCTACGCGTTCGCGCGGCCGGGCCGCGGCCGGACCGGAAAAGGGCATGGGAACGGCCGCCGGACCTGGCCAGGTTCTCCGACGGCCGTGGCCCCACCCGTCAGGGGGTGGAACACTCCGAACGCTATGACAGCCCGCAGCCGGTCCGCTACCACTGTGGTCCGTCCGGGGGAGGCCGCGTGTCACGGGACCGCCCGGACTGTCCGACCGGTCCACTACGATCCGTGGTCGGACGGTCGCTTTCCGGTGTGCGGCTTCCGGTGTGCGGCCGGCCCGCCGCGCACCCCGACGACCCGGCACGACCCGGCACCACTCAACACGACCCGGCACGACCTCGACCCCGAAAGCGGTGATCACCCTGCCCAGGCTCCGCTCCGGCCGCCGTGGCCCCGCCGCCCTGGCGCTCGCGCTCAGCACGGCGGTCCTCTGCTCCGCCGCCCCGCCCGCCGCCGCCGCCGGCGCGGGCGGTGTCGGCGACCCGGTCTTCCCCGCGCTCGGCAACCCGGGCTACGACGCGCTCGCCTACGACCTCTCCTTCGCCTACCGGCCCGACAGCCGCACCGTGGACGCCACGACCGTCCTGACCGCCCGCGCGCTGACCGGCCTGCCGGAGTTCGACCTCGACGCGCTCGGCCTGGACGTGCACACCGTCCGGGTCGACGGCCGACCGGCCGCCTTCCGCCTCCACGACGAGAAGCTGACCGTCACCCCGGCCCGGCCGGTGCGGCGCGGCACCGTGCTGAAGGTGACGGTCGCCTACACCGCGGACCCACGCGCCAGGCCGCCGCACACCGGCTGGGTGCCCACCCCCGACGGGTTCGCCGTCGCCGGGCAGCCGGACGGCGCGCACACCGTGTTCCCCTGCAACGACCACCCAAGCGACAAGGCCCGGTTCACCATCGCCGTCACCGCGCCGGACGCCCTGCTCGGTGTGGCCAACGGGACGCCCACCGGTACCGAGCGGCGCGGCGACGGGCTGACCACCCGCCGCTACGTGTCGCGCGATCCGATGGCCACGGAGCTGGTGCAGGTCTCGGTCGGCGACTACACCGTGCGCGAGCGCACCGGTCCCGGCGGGCTGCCGCTGCGGGACGTCGTCCCGACCGCGCGCGCCGCCGACCTCGAACCGGCCCTCGCCCTCACCCCCGCCCAGCTGGAGTGGGCGGAGCAGCACCTCGGGCCGTTCCCGTTCGAGACGTACGGGCTGCTGCCCGCCAACACCGACGACGAGGCCGCCTTCGACTTCACCGGTCTGGAGACGCAGACCCTGACGCTCTACAAGCCGAACTTCCTGCGCCAGCCCGAGCGCCTGATCGGCTCGCACATGATGCACGAGCTGGTGCACTCCTGGTTCGGCGACAGCGTCTCCCCGGGGACCTGGGCGGACCTCTGGCTGAACGAGGGCCACGCCGACCTCTACGGTCTGATGTACCGCTACGAGCGCGGCTGGCCGGACTCCGGCGGCTTCACCACCCTCACGGACCGGATGCGCGACGTGTACGCCCGGGGCGACCAGTGGCGGCACGACTCCGGCCCGGTGGCCGCGCCGACCGCCGCCGACCTCTTCGACAGCCAGCGGTACACCGGGGGCGCACTGGTGCTGTTCGCGCTGCGCGAGCGGGTCGGGGCGGCCGTGTTCGACCGGATCGAGCGCACCTTCCTGCAGCGGTACCGGTACGGCACGGCCACCACGCGGGACTACGTCCGGACGGCCTCGGAGGTCTCCGGCCGGGACCTGTCGGGCTTCCTCGGCGACTGGCTGTACGGGCGGCGCACTCCGCCGATGCCGAACCACCCGGACTGGACGGTCACTCCGGTGCCGGCCACCGCGCGGGGCGACGCCGCCCCGCGCGGCACCGGGACGCTCTGAGCGTCCGGGGCGGTTCCCGGTACGCCCCGGCGCGCCGGTCCGGTGCTCCCGGGCGCCCTCCGCGCGCCCCTGCGCGGCGGTCGCCCGAAGGCACATCGTGGTGCCCACGGCCCGCCCGCCGCCCGGCCCAGCTCCGGCCGGCTCGCGGGCCGTCCAGCGTTCCGGACCGGACCGCCGCCGCACCTCGGCCACCCCCCTGCCACCCGCCCGCGCGCCGTAGGAAATAGTTGCGGTGACCAGGCAACCCGCACGGACTCCCAACGCGTTCAGCTTCCGTGAGAAGGACACGACTGGCGGGAATGATGGGGACACCATGGCGGGGACGGCACGATGAGGGATGCGACTCCGGACTTCGAGGAGTTCGTCGCGGCCCGCAGCCCTCGCCTGCTGCGCATGGCCTGGCTGCTCACCGGCGACCCGCACCTGGCGGAGGACCTGTTGCAGACCGCGCTGGCGAAGGTCTGGCCGCGCTGGGAGAAGATCGCCATCGACCGGCCGGAGGCGTACGTCCGGCGGGTGCTGGTGAACTCGCACGTCTCCTGGTGGCGGCGGCGCTGGCACGGGGAACTGCCGCACGGCGACCTGCCGGAGCCGCCGACCACCGCCGACCCGTTCGAGAACTGGGCGGTCAACCAGGTCGTGGCCGCCGCCGTCCGGGCCCTGCCGCCGCGTCAGCGGGCGGTGGTGGTGCTGCGCTACTTCGAGGACCTGAGCGTGGAGGAGACCGCCGAAGCCCTGGGCTGCACCTCGGGCACGGTCAAGAGCCAGACCCATCGGGCCCTCCAGGCGCTGCGCGGCAAACTGCCCACCCCGGAGCTGATGTTCGACGGGGGACGCCGTGACCTGGTCTGAGCACCCCGATCCGGACAGCCCGCGGGCCGCCGACACCGAGGAGGAGCGGGAGCTGCGGATCCTGCTGCACCGGGCCGCGCCCGAACTGCCCGCCCCCGACGACCGGATGGACCGGATCCGCGAGCGCGCCGACCGGACCCGCCGCCGCCGGCGGGTCGCCGGACTGTCGGCGGGCCTGACCACCGGCCTGGTCGCCGCCTTCCTCGCCGCCGCCCCGGCCACCGCCCCCGCGCCGTCCCCGGCGGCGCTCCGGCCGGCGGGCACGCCACCGCCCGCCACCGCCCCCGCGGTCTCCCCCGCCGCGACACCCGCCGTGCCCGGCCCTCCGACCAGCGCCTCCCCCTCCCCCACCGTGCTCGAACGGGAGATCCCCTTCGGCGTGGTCGACGGCCTGCGCCTGGACGCCCCGAGCACCTGGTACACCCTGCACCTCCCGACCTTCGATCCGCCGGGCACCACCGGCTTCGTCGCCACCCAGCCCCTCACCACCGCCCCGTCCTGCACCCGGGAGCAGGTCTTCTGCCTGACGACCGGCGCGCTGGACGAGGGCGGGCTGCTGATCGCCTTCGGGCTGGTCCGCGACCCCGATCTCCAGGGCAAGCTGGCCACGGCCGTCGGGCCGGCGGTCGACATCCCCCTCGACAAGGAATGCGGCCGGATCGGCGGCACCCGGCAGCTCCGGGGCCACCACACCGTGGAGACCGTCGGCACGACGGCCGTGATCGAGCTGACGGCCTGTCTGCGGGAGCCCGGCGAGAAGGCGCTCCAGCAGGTCCAGCGGATCCTCGCCTCGGTCCGTGCCGCGGAGGATCCCACCATCGGGTCAGGCATTACGGGCCGCTGACCCGCGTCCCCTCCGGTCCCACCCGGACGGCGGAGGCACCGGGCCGCAGGGCCTCCGAGCTGCAGAGCCTCCGAGCTGTCGGCGCCGCGTTGTCGGGCCGCCGGGCGCGGCCGGATCCCTCGTCAGCCGTCCCGCTGGTCCCGGCCCGAGGAGTCGGGGAACTCCGGGAACGCGTCCCGCAGCGACGGCCGCAACGGGCTCGCGGGCCGGGCCGCCAGCGCCGCGGCGAACCCCCGCCGTGCGGCGCTCATCGCCGGGGACACGACGGCGTCGAAGTCGGCCACGGTCCGCAGGCCGAACGGCCGGACCCGGGAGTACCACGTGCGCCTGCGCAGCCCGAGGCTCAGCCCCAGGTCGCGGAGCTCCCCCGGCCAGTCCGTGGAGGCGTTGTCGGGATCGTCTGCGTCCCACGGCTCCAACAGGATCACCGTGTCCGGGTTGAGCCGGAGGAACAGGTGCAGCTGCGACAGCCGGTCCCGGTTGCGCAGCGCCCACCGGTCCACCAGGAGAAGGGCGGGATTCACCGGGCCGCCGTTGTCCAGCAGCACCTGCACCTCCTCCTCGAACGTGTGGACCGAGGCGTCCATCCCGAGCCGCCGCACGGCCTGTGCCGTGTGCTCGCCCAGGGAGATCTCGGCCCGCGGCTCGTACGGGTTCCAGTCCGTCCGCTGCGGGCCGTAGAACTCCGGGCGCCGGCCCGGCGGCAGTTCGTGCTCGGCGAGCGACAGCACCAGGACCCGCAGGCTGAGCACGTCCTCGGCCCGGCGCAGTGCGGCCGGGTGCTCGAAGGCGTTGGGCTGGGACAGCAGGTCCAGGGGGCGGCCGGTCTGGATGACCGTCTCCTCGGCCACCTGGACGATCCGGCTCGCCAGCCGGTGCACCGCCACCTCGTACGCGGAGCGGGAGTCCGCGCTGCCGATCAGGGCGAGCAGCCCCGGCTCCCCGTCGCTGCGGGCGCCCTGTCCGGTGACCACGAGCTGCCGGGCGACCGCGGGTATCGCCCCCTCGGGCAGCGGCTCCCAGAGCACCGGCACGATCCCGGTGGCCCGTCGCTCACCGGTGCCGACGCGGTACACCGGGCGGCGGGAGAACGCGTACCACTCCCATCCGCAGACCTCGTTGGCGAAGTAGTCGGGCGAGTACAGCGGTACGAAGACCCGACAGGACGCCAGGGCCCGGGTGTTGCGGGCGGCCCAGCGCGTGCCGAGACGGTCGGAGGTGTCCATGAAGCCGACCGTGGCCGCGTCCCACTCGGTCGGGACCAGTTCCAGGACGGCCTCGCGGAGATCCTCGAAGAACACCTCCAGCCGCCAGCCGGTGGCGGGCGACCCGGACGGGCCGCCGCGCGTCAGATGGGCGTGGCTCAGGTAGAAGTAGGGCTTCGGGTCCTGCTCCGGGAGGGCGTCCGGCGCGGTGAGGGAGCGGGTCCGGGCGGTCGCCTCCGGCCTGGGCTCCTCCGCCGAGCGCGCCACCCGCTCCGCCACCTGGTCCGCCGCCTGCCCTTCCGCCGGCTCCGCCGGAGCCGGCGGATTCGCCGCCTCCGCTGCCGGTTCCTCCTGCGGTTCGCCCGCCGGCCCTTCCAGCGGTTCCTCCACCGGTTCCGCCACCGGGGCAGGGCGGGCCAGCGACTCGGCCACGGCCGTCAGGCCGCGTCGGCGTGCTTCGGCCTCCAGTGCCTCCCGGGCCGTGGGCACCGCATGCTCGACCAGCACGGACCAGAGCCGGTCCGGCGGTTCGGCCTCCGCCGCCCTCCCGCGGTGGCGCGCCTCCAGCACCGGGTTGACCAGGTAGTGCGGACCGCGCTGCGGCTCGTCGCCCAGGTACGCGTGGACCTGTCGCAGCAGGCCCGGCAGCCCGAAGATCGGCCGGCACGCGTCGCCGAGCGCCGCGGAGAACCAGGACGCGCCGAGTCGGTTCCGCTCGTCGTCCCCCAGGTAGACGAGTGCTCCGGCCCACAGCAGGCCGGACGACAGGGCGGGCGGGTGGCCGAGCGCACGGACGGCCAGGGCGGCATCGAGCATCGCCCGGACCTCCGCCGGGGCGGTCCGCCGGCGCTCCAGGAGCTGCGGCACACCCGCCATCGCCTGGATGATCCGGCGGTCCCCGGCCAGCAGGGCCGCGTCGGCGAGGCGGCTGTCGAAGGCCGCCGCCTGCTCGGCCTCCTGCTCCGAGAAGGCGTCCGGGACGGTGATCAGGTCGCTGGCCGCGATCAGGGCGCGGACCGGTGACCACCTGTCGGCCCCATCACCGCCGCTGAGGTGCTGCACGTAGGAGGACCGCATCGTGCCGAGCAGCAGGACCGGCCTGCGCTCCTCGTCGTCCAGCAGCTGCCGGAGCAGCCGGGCGAAGGCGTTGCGCTCCGACTGCGGTCCGTCCAGCAGCAGACGCTGGATGTCGTCCAGCCAGATCACGCTGAACGGCCCGACCTCGGCCGGGACCAGCTCCCGCCAGCGGTCGATCCGCTGCAGGCGCCAGTGCGGTGGCAGCTGGCGCAGCGCCTCGTAGCAGGCCCGCGTCGTTCCGGTGACCGCGTTGCCGACCAGCAGAACGGACCGGTTCCGGCCGGCGTCCGCCTCGCGCACCAGCGACCGGAGCCGCTTGTCGTGCTGTCGCTCGAAGTACCGCCCCAACCCGTCGGGCGTCTCGGGCCCGTCCTCGGGCTCGTCCCCGGGCGCCGTCATGTGGACACCGAACGCGAGCGGCGTGATCAGGTCCGCGAGCGAGGGGGCCGCCGCGGTCGGGGGCGGCCCGGCCTCGGCCGACTCCGCGAAGGGCAGCGCGGCTCCGTCCACCAGGCGGCTGCCGCTCCGCCCGGTGACCCGGGCGGCGGTGAAGTCCGCCGTCGCGGCGCGGCGGGCCTTGAGGTAGGCGGCGACCTGGTGGCGGACGGTGCTGCGGATCTCCGCGACCTCGTCGCGGCGCTGGGCGGCCAGCAGGGCCTCGCGGACGCCGGGCAGGAAGTCGAAGCGGAGGGCGTCCGGGTCGGCGCCGGGCGGCGGTGGCTGCCAGGGGGCGAGCAGCCCGCCCAGCAGGACCTCGGCGAGGTGGCCGTGGTCGGCCTGCGGAAGCATCACGCGGCGGACCAGGGTCATCACGGGGAGGACCAGCGGGACGGCGGAGAGGTGGCCGGCCAGTTGCCGGGCGAGCGGGGAGGCCGTCTCCCGGAACTGCTTGAGCGCGGGATCGGCGCTCTGCGGCAGGGCGGGCGGTGCGACGGGGGCGGGGGCGCCGTCGCCGACGAGCAGACTGCTCAGTCGGCTGCGCCGACCGGTGCCGGAGACCAGGGAGGCGAGGGCGCCCAGCGCGGACGGCGAGGCGTCGACCACCGGGACGGGCATCGGCCGGTCGGACCGCAGCCTGCGGTGGGTGCGGCCGCGCGGGCGGGTGGCGGTGGCCTCCCAGCCGGTGTTGGGCGCGGCCGGTCCGGTGGCGCGCAGCCAGAGCGGGGTGGGGCGGACGGAGCCGCGCGACCACAGGCGCTCGGGCAGGACGTTGAGGAGAGCGACGGAGCCGTGCCGCCCCCAGCCGCGCAGGACGGTGTCCAGGGCCGGGCCGCCCCAGCCGCCGCCGACGGTGTCGGTGACGACCAGGACGAGCCGGCGTCCGGACGGGTCGGCGATCTCCTGCGGGCGCCGGGGCGCACCGCCGGGGCGGGCGGCGAGGGAGGGCGTGCCGCCGGCCTCGGTGCCGCCGAGGTACCAGGTGCGGACGTCGCGGAAGACCCCGGTCTGGGCGACCACCCGCCGCAGGTCGGCGACCAGGTTGTGCCAGAGAGTCATCGAGCGGTGGGTGTCGATGACCAGGGCGAGGTCGAGCCAGCGGCCGGGCGTGGGGCGCAGCACGGGGACCAGCAGGCGCTGGTCGACGCCTGCGCTGACGGTGGCCTCCTCGTCGAGTTCGGGCTCGCCGCGGCTGTCGGCGAGGGTGCGCCGGCCGAGCGGGCGCAGGGCGCGCATGACGGCGAGCGGGTCGGCGAGGGCGCCGGCCCGGGCGACCCGGACGAGGTCGCCGCGCCGGGCGGCGGTGCCCTCGTCCGGGTCTTCGGGGTCTTCGGGTTCCTCGGGGCTCCCGGGTGCGGCCAGGTCGGCGGTGGCGTAGTGCTGTTCGAGCGGGCCGTCGGCCGAATCGCCGGAGCCGGGGTTCCCGGTCCGGTCCTCGGGGGCGTCCTGGTCCGCGGGGGCTGGTGCGGCGGGCGGCTGCGGGCGGTCACGGCCGGAGTCGTCGAGGCAGCCGGCCAGCCAGAGGATGTCGGCGAGCTCCTCCGGTCCCAGGTCGGCCGCCGAGGCGGCATCGGCCTCGGCGAGTGCGCGCAGCAGCCGGGCGATCACGGCGAGGCCGGTCCGGTGAGCTTCTGCAGGACGGTCCGCAGGAAGGTGTCGCGTTCGGTGTCGTCGGACCAGGCGCCGCTGAGCCGGAGTTGGACGGCGTTGAGCAGCTGGTCGGTGGCGAGGTCCCCTTCGACGCGGCGTTCGTCGAAGGCGCGGATCAGCCCGTGGACGAGGTCGCGGCGGTCGTCGTCGAGCTCGGCGGGCAGGTGGAGGCGCTGTCTGATGATCTGTTCGAGCTTCTCGGTGCTGGGCGGCTGGACGTGCAGGCGGATGCAGCGGCGCAGGAAGGGCGGTGGGAAGTCGCGTTCGTTGTTGCTGGTGAGGATGACGACGGGGAAGGCCAGGCACTGGACGCGGCCGTGGTCGACGCCCACGGTGGCCTCGGTACCGGCCGCCGGGTCCGCTCCGAAGGTGTCGTCGGTGCCGATCCGGACCCGGGGTTCGCGGGCGGCGATCCGGGCGAGTTCGGGGATCTCGAAGCCGCCGTCCTCGAAGACGGTGAGCAGGTCGCCGGGGAGATCGATGTCGCTCTTGTCGATCTCGTCCACCAGCAGGACGCGCGGCTGCCGCTGCGGAAGCAGTGCGGTGCCGAGCGGGCCCAGCCGCAGGTAGGGGGCGATCGAGCGGTCGGGGGCGGGCGGGGTCGGCGGGTCGGCCGCGTCGCCGCCGCGCAGCTGCTGCAGGTTGGCGTCGTGCAGGCGGCTGATCGCGTCGTAGCGGTAGAGGCCGTCGCGCAGGGTGCTGCGGCTGGTGATCGGCCAGTGCAGGACCGGGCCGAGGCCGAGGTCGGCGGCGATGCTGTAGGCGAGGGTGGACTTGCCGACCCCGGGCTTGCCGGTGACCAGCAGCGGGCGGCTCAGGTAGAGGGCGGTGTTGACGGCGTCGGTCTCGGCCTCGTCGGGGACGTAGCCGGTGCCGCGCCGGGTGGTGCGCTCCCAGGCGGGGCCGGTGCGGCCGGGCGGGCGGTAGCCCGGGTCGGGGGTGCCGTCGAAGTCGCGCCACGGCGGCTGCTTGCCGGCCAGCCGGGCGAGCCGCTCCTCGGGGGTGCCCGCGCCCTGGTAGATCCACCAGTCCTTCATGGGCTCCTCTTTCCTTCCCTTCGGGTGGGTCGGGTGGGGTCGGTCGGTGGGTCGTTCGGGTCGTGTCGGTCAGTGCGGGTCATGCGGGTCGTGCGGGTCGGACAGGTCGGACGGGCGGTCAGGAGAGCGATCTGGTCTGCGGGCGGTGCTCGGGGTCGTCCCAGAGCAGGCCGAGGGGTTCGCCGCCGGGGCAGCCGCCGCAGCCGCCGGGCGGGCCGCCGATCCGGACCTGCCGTACGGCGGCGGGCAGGCGGCCGAGGTCGAACTCCCCGGTGGCTCCGGCCGCGGCGAGCACGGCCGCCAGGCCGTCCGCGGTGCGGGCCCGGCAGCCGCCGCAGCCGGGGCCGAGGGCGCCGTCGGTGCCGTCGGCGCCCCCGGTTCCGTCGGCGCCGCGGTCGGTGTCCGTGCGGGTACCGGATTCGGTGCGGGTACCGGAGTCGGAACCGGTGGAGGTCCGCCGCCAGACGGCGATCGGCATCCCGGCGTCGAGCAGGATCTCCAACCGGTCGGACAGCGGTGCACCGTGCCGGTCGAGCAGGGCACAGACCCCGGGCGGCCGGGCTGGGCGGCGTAGAGCACGAAGGTGCTGCGGCCCGGTGCGCGGCCGCCGCTGCCGTACCGGGTGCTGCCGAAGGTGGAGCGGACGCGGGAGGGCACGTCGAGCCGGCAGGCGTCGCCGATGGACACCACCCGGGGGAAGCGGCCCCGGGTGATGCTGGTGGACCGCCAGAAGCGGAGGGCCGAGTCGAGGTCGAGGTGGTGGACCGACTCGGTGCCGGCGTCCGCGAAGGGCAGCAGCAGCCGGTCGTCGTCGTCCGAGTAGCCGTGTCCGGCCCAGTAGAGGACGAGCAGGTCGCCGTCGCACTTGGGCAGTTCGCGGAGCAGGGCGGCCTCGATCTCGGCCTTGGTGGCGGGGCGGTGGTCGGGCAGCGGGTCGGCCGGCGGGTGCCCCTGGACGGCCGGAAGCGGGGAGAGGAACAACCGGACGTTGGCCTCGGGGACGCCTGCGCCGCCGGTGAGCCACTCGGCGAAGCGGACGGCGTCCCGGGCCGGGCCGCGGAGGTTCCAGTCGGCTCCCACCCGGTACGACTCGATGCCGACGACCAGGGCGAAGACCCGTTCGGGGGACAGCTGGGGGCCGGGGCCCCCGGGGGTGGGCATCACCCGCCGTCCTCCGGGGCGGTCGCGTCCGCCGGGCCTGCGCCGCCCGTCGGCCCCGCGGCGGGCGTGCGGGTGGTGGGGGCGGTCGCCGGGGTGGTGGGGGTAGCGGCCAGGGCGGCAGGGGCGGTCGCCGGGGTGGTGGGGGCGGCGGCGAGGGCGGCGGCGATCCGGTCGTAGAGGGCGGGGAGCTTGAAGTAGGCGCTGTGGCAGTACGGGAACGGCTGGCGGCTGCTCACCTCGTGGTCGGTGACCCGGGGGTCGCCGGGAAAGACCGGGGCGGCCCGGTACCCGAGGAGGTCACCGGGGTCGTAGATGTTCAACCAGTCGGGGAACCCGCTCGGCAGGCCGCTGCCGGGTTCGAGCCCGTTGAGCGCCCCGAGCTCGTGCAGGAAGGGCGCCTGCGAGCCGACGGTGACCAGCAGCCGCAGGTCGGGCGGGACGCCGCGGTCGGCGGCGGCCAGGGCCAGGCAGTCGACCAGGGCGATGCCGCCGAGGCTGTGCCCGATCACGACGGTCGGGCCGGGGGCGGCCGCGATCCGCTCGGCCAGGTAGGCACGCAGCGGCCCGCCGCGCGCCTGGTAGCGCAGGATGTCGCCGAGCGCGGGGGTGGCGCCGACGGTCAGCGCGCCGCGTCGGCGTTCCAGCAGGCGCTGGCCGCCCACCCGCATGCCGAGCCTGCCGAGGACGCCCGCCGCCCGGCCGAGCGGTCCGCGGGCGGTGCCGCCGAGGCGGTCGGCGAGGAGTTCGGCCAGCCGGTCGCGTTCGTCGGCGGTGCAGAGCGCCCGGGGGCCGGCGGCGGCGAGCAGTTCGGCGGTGAGTGCGCGGGCGGTGGCGGCGGTCAGCTCGGCGGCGGCCGCAGCGTCGACGGCCTGCTCGCAGGCCTCGGCGAACTCCTCGGCGGCGGCGAGGCGGCGCAGCGCGGCCGGGAGGTGCGCGGCGAGGGCGGTGGCGGCCAGGAGGGTGGCGAGTTCGTCGGCGGCCGGGGTGCCCGCCGCGGCGGGGCCTGCTGCCGGCCCTGATGCGGGGCTCGCCGTGGGCTCCGGTGCGACCTCCGGCGCAGGCTCCGGCGCGACCTCCGGTGCGAACTCCGACGCGAGCGCGGCCAGCCGGTCGGCGACGGCCTGGCCCGGGGCGTGGGCGCCGGGGATGCCGAACCCGTCGTCCTCGGTGGGTAGTTCGGCGAGGACGCGCAGTTCGCAGAGCGGGTCGACGAGCAGCAGGGTCCAGCCGCCGTCCGCCCGATCGGGGGCCTCGGGCCAGTCGGGCCAGTCGGCTGGGTCCGCCTGGCCCGCGTGGCCCGGCTGGCCGTCCAGTGACCCGGGTGCGCCCATGGGCAGGCCCGCGAACCCGGGAATCGAGGCGCCGCCGGCACTGAGCGTCGCGCCGTGCTCGTCACCCCAGTAGCAGGGCACCACGTCGGCATCCGGGAACCGGGCCCGGAGCTCACGGGCCACCAGCTCGAACAGCGGGTCGTAACCCTCGCGCCGTACCCCGGTGCCGTGCACGAACAGGAACCGCATGACGCCCCCGCGTTCTCCCCGAACTCCCCCGCCCGACCAGCACCCTAGCGCCGCCGCCGCCCGCCGACACCCGGTCCGCCACAAAGTCCGCCACAAAACCGTCGGGCTCCCCGCGCGGGTGGCGGGGAGCCCGTGGGGCGGCGACGGGCGCCGGGTGGGTCAGTAGCGCAGGACGGCGGCGATCCGGCCGCGGCCAGCGAGCTCGTCGGCCGGGACGAACTGGACCTTGGCGCCGGTGTCCAGCGCCCGCTCGACGATCTCGTCGACCATGTCGTCGCGGACGTCCGGCTCTCCGGCCGGGGCGGGCACCAGGTGGCTGTCGGTGACCCGGACCGGCTCCCAGTAGTCCTCCTCGACCGCCACCAGGCCGGCCCGGCCCTCGGTGACGCTCTGCCAGACCTCGTCGATCCCGGCGGCCAGCGCCTTGACGCCCTGGGCCTGGTCGAGGCGCTCGTGCAGCTCCGCCACCGCCTTCTTGCCCTGCTGCTCGACGGTGGCCCGGACGGCCTCGGCGACGGCGGCCGCCTGGGCGTGGCCGAGACCGCCCCGGTGGACCTGGGCGGTGGCGCGCTTGGCGGCGGTGCCGACCTCGTCCAGCAGCGACAGCGCGGCAGCCTCGCCGAGCACGTACAGCGGGCGGGCGTCGGTCTCCAGCAGGACGGCGAGCGCGGTGTCCGCCTCGCGCAGGAAGCGGCGGGTCTCCTCGTCGCGGAAGGTGCTGGGCACGTCGCCGATCCGCTCCTGGCGCTCGACGTCCCAGTCCGGCCGGACCTGGTCGAGCGGGAAGCCGCCGGCGGCGTGCTCGACCAGCCTCGGCCCGGTGCCGTTGAACAGGGCGACCCGGTCGGCGGCGACGGTCAGCACCCAGTAGGGCGCGCCGGCCGTGGAGGCGGAGACCAGGTTGCGGGTCAGGAAGGTCTCGGCGAGCACCACCCTGGCGGGGACGGTACGGGGCAGCGACCACACCTGGTGCTCGCCCGGCGCCGCGAAGATCACCAGGCCGTCCTCCGCGTGGACCAGGTCGACCTCGGCCAGCGCCCGGTCCAGCTGGTCGACCACGTCCAACCGGTCGGCCCGCGTGACCGCCTCGTCGGCGTGCAGCCGGTTCTTCGCCTCGGCCACGAGGTTGCGCAGGCGCACCGGGTCCTGGGTGTTGTCGGGCTCGCTGCGGTGGGTGGGCAGCAGGACGGAGACGGCCGGGTAGCGCCGGGGGCGGCGCAGCTCGGCGAGGACGGCAGGCGTGAGCTCGGCTGCGTGCATCGGGTGCCCTTCTTGTCGTGGTTGCGTCGGCTTGTCGGGTGCCTCGGCAGGATCGGCACTATCGGCTGTTTTTCTGTTTTGCCAGAGTTTGCCGGATTTGCCTCCCCGACCCTTCCCCATCCGAACGCCTACCTATGCCCGTCACCACCGAAAAGGTGTCCGTATGCGGCGCGGTCCCGGGCGGGCGCGGGCGGTCTCGCGCGGTCGGGAGCTGTTCAGGGGTCGAAAGCGCCACGGCCACGGGCGCGGGATCCGGCCCGGGGCGGGAGAACGGCTGCGAACGGCGGGTGTTAACTTCCTTCCCGTGGCGGAGCACCAGGACGAGACCAGGGCGGCCTACGACGGGGTCGTCGAGCTGTACGCGTCGATGTTCGACGACCGGCTGGAGACGCGGCCGTTCGCGCGGAACATGATCGGCACCTTCGCCGAGCTGGTGCGCGGGTCGGGGAACCTGCGGGTAGCCGATGTCGGCTGCGGGCCCGGACATCTGACGGCCATGCTGCACGAGCTGGGGCTGGACGCCTTCGGGCTCGACCTCTCCCCGGCCATGGTCGACCACGCCCGGCGGACTCGTCCGGCGCTGCAGTTCGACGAGGCGCGGATGGAGGCCCTGCCGGTCGAGGACGGCACGCTCGGCGGGGTACTGGCCCACTACTCGATGATCCACACCCCTCCCGGGGAGCTCCCCGCGCTGCTCGCCGAGCAGGCGCGCGTCCTGGCACCGGGCGGCCTGCTCCTGGTCTCGTTCTTCGCGACCGACGCGCCCGAGCCGGTCCGCTTCGACCACAAGGTGACGCCCGCCTACAGCTGGCCGGCGGACCGCTTCGCCGACCTGCTCGCCGGGGCCGGGCTCGTCACGTTCGCCCGGCTGCTCCACGACCCGGCCTCCGAGCGGGGCTTCCTGGACGCCCACCTACTGGCCCGCCTCCGCTAGGGCGTGTTTGCAACGTCCCGCCGGGCTCAGGACGCAATGTCCGATTGTCGCCAGCGCCCTTCCCGTCGGATCGTCACCATGACCTGCATGACCGCAGAGAACTAGGTCCTGTCCGGCCGATCTTGCCGGGCGCGCAACGCCGGGCATCCCGCCTGGACGCACGCCCGAATCACCCAAGTACGTCCAGTACGAGGGCGATCCGGGCGCACGCCCAACCGGGCGCCCACCGCCGCACGCTGATCCGCCAAGATCGACCGGACAGGACCTAGGATCTCCCGGCAACGGGCAACCCTCCTGCGGTTCGTGATCAACGGATCCGCACCGACGTGCCGCCAGGTCTCCGTCACTGGCGTGGGATGGGTACGCCTGCGGAGCGGAGTCTGGCCTCGGTGAGGGCGGTCAGGCGGGCTGAGGCCGGGGCCTGCTCCCCGCGGTGGTTGTTGATCAGCCGGTACTGGGTGGAGGCCCTGTTCCAGGCCCGCTGGCTGGCGGGGTTCCCCAGCAGCGCGGGGTTGGCGAGGTAGTGGTCGGCCATGGCGGTCGCGAGTTCCTCGATCCTCGGGTCGTCCGGCTCCCAGCCGTCGGCCTCCTGGCCGCGCTTGGCCAGGTCGATGTACCCGGGGTCCTCCAGCCGGTGTTCGAGCTGGGACAGGAAGCCGTCGAAGCCCTCCGGCACCAGCACTCGGGCCAGTACCAGGGCCTCGCGCTGCGCGGCCACGTAGTCGGGGCCGAAACCGAGGCCGGGCATCCGGTCCAGGAGCGTGCAGGCGCGCTCGGGCAGCAGGGCCCGGTCGCCCTCGGCGAGCCGGTGCAGCATGTCGAGGCGCGCGACCAGGTCCGCGATCCGTTCGGTGAGCTGCTGCGCGACGTCGGCGAGGCCGTCGGCGAACCGGTCGGCGTCGGCGTCGAGCAGCGGTCCGGTCTCGGCCAGCGGCACCCCGGCGGCGGCCAGCGTCCGGACCTGCACCAGCCGCAGCAGCTCCGCCGATCCGTACCGCCGGTAGCCGGAGGCGTCGCGCTGCGGCTCGTCGACCAGTCCGGTCCGGTGGTAGTGCCGCACCGTCTTCACCGTGACGCCGACGAACGCCGCCGCCTGTCCGATCGTGACCCCGCTCGTCATCCGCTCAGCCTGCCTCGTGCTCGGGCCCGGCCACGCGCACAGCGCGGCCGAGCAGGGGACGGGGCCGCGCCGGGCCCGTCCGGCCCGGCGCGGCCCCGGTTCGCGTCCTGTCCTGTCTGACGTACGGCCAGAAGGGGCCGCCCTCGAAGCGTACGGGCCCGGGTGATCAGCCCGTCGGCCGCGCCGGGTCGGCCTGCCCGCCGCCGAACACCTCGCTGACGAGCCTCTTCTGGGCGGCCTGGAAGGCCGGTGCTATGGACATGTCGGCGTCGTCCACGTAGGTCAGCCCGGCGGTCATGGTCGTACGGCCGTCGGGCGTGCTGTACATCAGGGCCGCCGAGCCGATGGTGGCGCCGTTGTGGTGGAAGACGGTGCCGCCGCCCGGGCCCAGGTCCTGGGCGAACACCCCCAGGCCGTAGCCGATCGTGGCCTCCGGGGTGCGCATCTCGGCCAGCAGTCCGGCCGGCAGGAGCCTGCCGCCCATCAGTGCGGAGAAGTACGTGTGCAGGTCCTGCGTGGTCGAGATCATGTCGCCGCCGGCCGCGACCCAGGAGGGGTTGTGCCGGGTGACGTCGAGCGTCCTCTCCTGCCCGGCGTCCTCGTAGCGGTAGTAACCGTGGTTGTGGGGCTCGGGGATCTCCGGCGAGGCGCCCGGCGCCACGGTGCCGGTCAGTCCCAGCGGCCCCAGGATCAGCCGCTGCAGCTCCTCGGCGAACGACCGGCCGGTGACGCTCTCGATCACCAGCCGGGCCAGCACGTAGTTGGTGTTGGAGTAGCTCCAGCCCGACCCCGGCGCGAACCGCGCCGGCTTGGACAGCGACAGCCGCACCAGCTCCTCGGGCAGGTAGGTGTGGAACCGCTTCTCCACCCACTCCCTGCCCCGCCACGGGACCCCCGGCACGACCGTCCCGTCCTCGTGGAGCTCGCCGGTGTGGCTGAAGATCCCGCTGGTGTGCTGCAGGAGCATCCGCACCGTGATCCGCCGGTCCAGCCCGAACCCGGGCAGGTAGTCACCGGCCGGGGCGTCCAGGCCGACCCTGCCCTCGGCCACCAGCAGGAGCACCGAGGCCGCGACGAAGCTCTTGGTGCTGCTGCCGATGCGGAAGTGCCCGTCGGTCAGCACCCCGGCGCTCCGGCCGAGCTCGCACGCCCCGGCGCCGGCGACCCACTCGCCCCGCTCGTCGTTCACCCGCAGCTGCACCCCGAGAACACCGCACGCGACGACCTCCTCGATCGCCTTCCGCAGCTCCGGGCGATCCTGCTGCTGACCGGCAAGGGTGATGGACATGTTGCTCCTTCGGATCTGCTGTGCCCGCCTCGGCGTCGGGCCGTTGCGACGAGCTTCCGGCCTGACCCAAGGTCAACCTCAACTGTGTTCCGGCTCACAGTGCGACCGCGGACGGGAAAACGCCTCGCTCTGCCCGGCGCGACAGCTACCGATGCGGTCCCACCGGTCTCAAGTCCCGGGCCGACTCCCCGGCTGATGCAAAATCAGGACATGTTGATCGCTTGATAGTTCTGCCATACCGCTGGTCCAGCCCCTACGCTGAGCGCTGCCACGCATGGGGACCGAGGGGAGTCACTGGTGGGGGACGTCATCATGGTGGATCTCGGCGGGGGCGCGCTCGTCCACGCCGGGGTGACGGTGCCGGAGCGCGCGAAGGCCACGGCCGCCGCACCGGTCGAGGCGGTCGGCGCCGCCGGGGTAGGGACCGCTTCGGGGATACGGGACACCGTCGGGGCGCGGGACGCTGCCGGGCAGCCGCCGGTCGGCGTTCCGCCGCGGTCGGACGCGGTCGGTAACGGGCCGGGCTGTGGACCGCCCGGTGTCGGGGCCCCGGTCGGACCGCGGGTGAGCGGCGCCCGGTGACCGGCCCGTGGCCGCTCGGGGTGGAGGCCGCGCTGACCGCCGTCGTCGAGGTGTGCGACGACTCCGGCTTCCTGGGCAGCGGGTTCGTGCTCTCCCCCGGCACCGTGCTGACCGCCGCGCACGTCGCCCGCCGGGGCCGCAGCGGGCTGGGCGTGCGGGGTCCGTGGGGCTGGGTCGGCGCGACCTCTCCCGTCCGGCTGTTCCCCGCCGAGCCGGGCGACGGCAGGTTCCACGCCTTTCCCGACCTCGCCCTGCTCGACCTCGACCGGGAGGTCGAGCAGGCGCCGTTCGCCCTGGACGCCGGGCGGCCGCCGAATCCCGGGACGGTGGTGCTGGTGGCCGGGTTCTCCACCTACACGCCAATGCCCGGGGCCCAGGAGGACTCGCTGCTGCTCACCGTGGCCGGCCCGTCGGCGGGCTACCTGCGGGTGACCGGGGACGAGGTGAAGGACGGCTTCAGCGGCAGTATGGTCATCCGACTGGACTCCGGCGCGGTGTGCGGGGTCCTGAAGGGCAGCCGGGACTTCGACGGCGTCCGCGGCGGCTGGTTCACGCCCCTCGCGGCGCTCGCGGCCGCCCTGCCGGCGGGCGACCCCTTGCAGAAGGCGCTGACCCCCGGGGCAGGGACGGCCGCGATGGCACGGCCTGCCGAGGAGGCGCAGCCCACCCAAACGACACGTCATGCCGATCTGGCACGCGATGCCACCCCCGCCGGGCCGGCCGCGCCGGCACCTCGCGCCGCTGCGGCACGACCTGCCACGTCGACACGACGTGCCACCACGCTGCCCGGGGCACGGGAGCTCGTCCCTCTCCTCCTCGCGATCCCGGACATGGACGACCCCGACTTCCGCCGACAGGTGCTGCGCGGCGCAGCAGAACGGCTCGGCCCGGCCGCGCCGCTCCGGGTCGCGTACCGGGCACAGGCGGTCGACCACCTGATCGAGACGGTCCAGGCCTGTGCGAGCCACCGCGATCCGGCAGCGGCCCTGACCGCCGTGCTGGACACGCTGGACTTCCTGCGCCCCGGCCTCGCGGCCGTCGACGAACTCCGCGCGCTGGCGGGCCTCCCGGAAGCCGACCCGGACGCGTTCGACGGCCCCGACGGCGCCGACGACCCCGGCGGCCCCGGCGGACCGGTGGGCAGACCGTGGTAGAGCGCCGCGGTCTGCTCGCCCGCCTGGGCGGCCGCCGCCGACCCGGCGCCGCAGACACCGACACCGGCCTGCCGAACGGCGCACCCGCCGACGGCGGGCCCTGGCCGACCGGCGCCGACCGGCAGCTGTGCGAGATCCTCGCCGAGATCCCCGGCGTCGGAGACCCCGCCTTCCGTGAACGCACTCTGGAGGAACTCGGCCGCCGGCTCGGGCTGCCCGGCGCGTTCGCCGTCCCCTACAGCGCCCTCGCCACCGACCACCTCCAGGACGTCGTCCGCGGCTGCCGCCGCTGGCACGACCCGGCGCAGGCCCTCCTCCAGCTCGCCGACGTCCTGCGCTTCCAGCGCGACGGCACGGCCGCCGTCGGCTGGCTGACCGCCTGCGTCGAGGCGATCACGGTGCCCGGTCTGCTCGCTCCGGCCCCGCAGCTGGCCCTGCTGCGGATCCTGCGCACCGTGCGGCCGACGCCCGCCCCGGCCAAGGTCCTGCACCTGGTCGAGGCCGCCTGCGCGCCAGGCGAGACCCACCCGGTGCGGAGCCAGGACGGCCTTCCCGAGGCGGTGACCCGGCTCAACCAGGCCCGGCTCGACCAGCCCCACCCCGGCCGGGCCCCTCACCACCAAGCCCACCACCAAGCCCATCACCAGTCCCACCAGGCCTGCTACCACCAGCCCCGCACCGATGACACCCGCACCGACGGCGCCCGGACCACCACGCACCGGCTCGGCCAGTCGACGGCGGCCCATGACCCCGAACCGCCGGACGACCGGGCGGCTCCCCCGCTGCTGCTGCGCTTCCTGACCAGACTCGCCCAGGAGGCCGCCGGCCCGGAGGCCACCGCGCTGACCGACCTGGTCAAGCAGCAGGCCCACGAGCTGGGCGTCGCCGAGGCGGACCTGGTCGCACCCGCCTCGGCGCCCGCCGCCCACCGCGGCAGTCCGGCCGAGCAGCACCACCCGCTGGTGCTCCAGATCGTCCTGGACGACGTCTCGCCGGTCGGCTCGGACGCCGAGCCCGTCTACGCCTTCGAGGCCCTCCTGTACGACACCACCGAGCACCCGTGGCGGCTGGTGTCCAAACACGCCTCGGACGACCAGATCCCGCAGTCCGCCCTGCGCAGCAGCGGCAGCCGGCATCTGACGACCTGGCGGGAGCTGGCCGCGGCGGCGGCCGACGCCGAGGGCCTGCGGGTGGAGTTCCTGCTGCCGTGGTCCCTGCTCGGCCACCCCGCCGAGCTGTGGCCGATGGACGAGGACGACTACCCGGTCGGTATGCACTTCCCGGTGGTGGTCCGCTCACTGGACCGGATCCGGTCGGCGCTCTGGCACCCCGCGTGGAAGAACAAGTGGCGGGCCCTGGAGGCGGCCGTGGACAGCGGCGCCCCGGGTACCGTCGCCGACCTGCCGGGCTGGTTCGCGCTCGATGCCGACCTGGGCCCGATCGACGCCGAGACCAGCGGCCGGACCCTGCACGTGGGCGGCCGCCAGGGCGACGTTCGGCGGTGGCTCGACGAGCGGCCGCAGACCGCGATCCTGGCGCTGTGCTTCCCGTACGCCTACCACCCGAAGCACCGGGCCGTGCCCTACCGCGCGGTCAAGGACGCCGTCCGGGAGGGCATCCCGGTCATGCTCTGGCGGCGCGACTCCGGCAGTTCCATCGAGCTGCACGAGCTGCTGGGCGAACTGACGGCCTCGCACCTGGCGGGCCTGGCGGCCCACATCCACCGCCGGCGCCGGGCCTCCGCCGAGGACGACCCCGCCGACCTCGGACACCACCTCACGCTGCTCTGGGACGAGCCCGGCCAGGCCGCCTGGCTGGCGCCGACGCCGTTCAGCACTCCCGCGCACCGCACCGCGCCCGACCCGGACCCGGGCGGCCGGACCGGCGCGGCCCCCCGTCCGACGCCCCACCAAACCCCCCGTCCGGCGCCCCACCCCGACCAGCGGGCGGCCCAGCAGGAAGGACAACCCGCGTGACGACCCCGTACGACGACGCCCTGCCCGACTCCGGCACGCCTCCGCAGGCCCCACCGCCCGGGCACCAGCAGCACCAGCAGCACCAGCACCAGCACCAGCACCAGCACCAGCACCAGGGCGGCGGTGCCCCGGACTGGTGGATCTACCGCAGCACCGGCGTCCCGCACGACGGGATCCGGCGGCTGCCCGACGCCCCGCCCTGGCGCTCCTTCCGCCGCGACGGCGAGGACGGCGCCGACCTGCCCACACCGCCGGAGATGTCCGAGGCCGTCGCCTTCCGCAAGCTCGGCCGCGACCACCAGGCCGCCGCCTACCAGGCCGACGAGAAGGAGATCCACCTCGTCAACATGGCCCTGCACCTGCGCCGCCCGCTCCTGGTCACCGGCCCGCCCGGAGTCGGCAAGTCCACCCTGGCGTACAGCGTCGCGCACGAACTGGGCCTCGGCCCGGTGCTGCACTGGCCGGTGACCAGCCGCGCGACCCTGCAGGAGGGCCAGTACCACTACGACGCGATCGGCCGCCTCCAGGACACCGGCCTGCGACCCGGCGGCGGCACCGGCGGCGGCACCGGCGCGGAGGGTCGATCGGCCCCCGGCATCGGCCCCTACCTGCGGCTCGGCCCGCTCGGCACCGCGCTGCTGCCCTGGGACCGGCCCCGGGTGCTGCTCATCGACGAGATCGACAAGGCCGACCTCGACCTGCCCAACGACCTGCTCACCGTCTTCGAGGAGGGCGAGTTCGTCATCCCCGAGCTGAACCGCCTGGACGAGGAGGACGCCCAGGTGATGACGGGCGACGACGACGGCTGGACGTCCCTGAGCCGGGGCCGGGTGCGGTGCACCGAGTTCCCCCTGGTCATCCTCACCAGCAACGAGGAACGCGAGTTCCCGGCCGCCTTCCTGCGCCGCTGCCTGCGCCTGGAGATCCCCCGGCCGGGCCCGGACAAGCTGGCCCGGATGGTCGCCGCGCACCTGTCCGGCCCGGGGGCCGCCGTCCCGGCCGAGGTCCGCGAGCGCCTGATCGCCCGGTTCCTGGCCAAGCAGCAGGAGGAGGGCGCCGACCTCGCCAACGACCAGCTGCTCAACGCCCTGCTGATGGCCTCCCGCGGCCTGTGGGACAGCGACGGCGGCCGGGACCTCCTCGACACCCATCTGCTGCGCTCACTAGAGGAGCGGTGACACCCCGATGTCCACCGCCCCGAGGTCCGAGCCGTCGACGCCAGCCGCGTCGGCGCCCGTCGCGTCGACGTCCACGGCCCCGGTGCCCGGGGAGCTGCTGCGCCAACTCGGCCGTCTGCTGACCGCCGACGGCGCCGAGCCCGAGGGCAGCACCGACCCGCGCGACCTGGCCGATGTGCTCTGGCTCGCCCGGGTCTGCGGGCTGCGCCCGGACACCGGACCCGAGCCGCCCGGGCCGCTCCACCCCGGGCTGCCGGCGCTGCCGACGATCGACGCGGAGGAGGACGAGCGGGCGGCCGCCGCCTGGGGGGCCGCGCTGCGCGCCGCGGTCGACCGGGCCGCCCAGGAGCAGGACCGCGCCGGCGCCCCCGCCGCCCGGCCGCCCGCGCCCGACCGCCCCGACCCGGCACCGGCGGCCGCCGGACCGAAGCCCTCCGGGCAGCACGAGGAGACCGGTTCGCCCGGCGTCGTCCCGCTCCACCTGCCGCCCGTCCCGGACACCCCCGGCCACCGGGACCGGCCCGCCGCCACCGTCCGCAGCCCCGCCCGACCCGCCCTGACCGGCACCCTCGCGCTCTCCCGCGCCCTGCGCCCGCTGCGCCGCTCCGTGCGCTCGGTGCACGAACGGGTGCTGGACGAGGCCGCCACCGTGTCCGTCTCCGGCCGCGCCGGACTGGTGCTGCCGGTCTGGCAGGGCGCACCGGAGCGCTGGCTGGACGTGGACCTGGTGGTGGACTGCGGTCCGACCATGGCCGTCTGGTCCTCGCTGGCGGACGAACTGGCCGCGCTGCTGCGCCGCCACGGCGCGTTCCGACGGGTACGCGCCTGGTCGCTGCACGAGCGGTACGGCGTGCCCGTCCTGACGCCGCGCCACCACGGCGCGCCCGCCGCCTCCCGCTCCGCGATCCGCCGGTCCGCCCGCCCCGGCCTCGGCCTGACCGCCGACCCGCGCGGGCGGCGGATCGTCCTGCTGCTGACGGACGGTGTGGGCCCGCTCTGGCAGGGTTCCGCGCTGCCCGCCGCGATGCACGACTGGAGCCGCCACGCCCCGCTCACCGTGCTCCAGGTACTGCCGCGCAGGCACTGGCACCGCACCGCGCTGCACCCCGTCCCGGCCCGCGCCAGGGTCCGGCCGGGCGAGCGGCCGACCGTGCTGTTCACCGCCGAGGACCCGTGGGGCGAGCCGGCCGCGGGCGCGGCGTCCGACCGGTCGGCGCCCGGCACCGCCTGGGCCGGCGTGGTCGAGCTGCGTGCCGACTGGCTGGCGCCCTGGTCCCGGATGCTCTCCGGCCGCGCCGCCGACTGGACGCCGGTGCTGGCCGTGCCGCTGGACGGCCGGCCGGCGGGCCCCGGCGGCGGCTCGCCCTTCGGCCCGCCGCCCGCACCGGCCCGCCTGCGCCCCGGCGCCGAGTCGCCGGCCGAGCTGCTCGCCCGCTTCCGCCGGGAGGCCTCCCCCACCGCCTACGAGCTGGCCGGGTTCCTGGCCGCCTCCCCGCTCAGCCTGCCGGTGATGCGGCACGTCCAGCAGGCCATGCTGGTGGAGTCCTCGGCGGCCCACCTGGCCGAGCTCTACCTCTCCGGCCTCCTGGAGCGCCGCTCGCCGGAGCAGCCCGGCGAGGACCCGGAGTCGGTGCTCTACGACTTCCGCCCCGGGATCCGCAGCAGGCTGCTGTCCACCCTCACCAGGGGCGAGTCCGCGGAGGTGCTGCGCGTCCTGGCCGGGGTGTCGCAGTCGGTCGCCGGGACCTTCGGCACCCTCGACTTCCGCGCGCTGGCGGCGCTCGCCGAGGCCGCCCCGGCCGGGGCGCCGGCCCTGCCCGCGCACAGCGTCCCGTTCGCCGAGGTGGCGGTCGAGGTCCTGCGCGGCCTCGGCGGCGCGGACGGCGCGCTGGCCGACCGGCTCGCCGTCAGCCTGCCGTCGGGGGCCCTGAGCGGCCCCTCGACCGGCCAGGCGGCCCGGCCCGCCCGTCGGCGGCCCTTCCGGGGCGGGCTCACATCGGGCACCACGCTTGCCGCCGGCGTCGTGGCCGGGGCCGGCATCGGCGTGGTGGCACGGCGCTGGTGGCAGCGCCGCGCCACCACGGCCGCCCCGCCCGCGGAAACGGCCGAGCAGACCGAGGCGCAGACCGAGCCCACCTGGAACAACCTGCCGCCGGACCGCCCCGACATGACCGGACGGGAGGGCGAACTCGTCGAGGTCGAGCGGATCCTGCACCCCCGCGGCAGCGCCTCCGCCGCCCGCTCGGCGCACTACCCCGCCCGGGAGCGCTCGCTGTGCGTCGTCCAGGGCCCGCCCGGGGTCGGCAAGACCTCGCTGGCGCTGGCCCACGCCCACCTGCACCGGGAGTCCTACTCACTGGTCTGGTGGGTGGACGGCCGCAGCCACGCGCGGATCCTCCGGGCCTTCACCGAGCTCGCGGACCTGTTCACGCTCACCGACGGCGGGCCGCACGCCGAGGACGCGGACGGGATCGGGGCCGGGGACGCGGACGGGGGCACCGCGGAGGCGCTCAACCGCCTGCTGACCGAGCACCCCGGCTGGCTGATCGTCATCGACGGCCTCGGCGACGAGATGGGCGAGCAGGAGCGCTGGCTGGCCGGATACTCCCCGCGCACCCTGGTCGGTGACCACTGGCCGCCCGACGGCTACGGCAGCGTGCTGGTCACCACCCGGATCAACAGTGCCGACCGCCGGGCGCTGGAGGGCCATGTCCTGCCCCTGACCCCCGTCCGGGACTGGTCCGGACCGGACGGTCCGGCGGTGCCGGGCGCCGATCCCGGGGACCACCTGGCGGCCCTGCCCGACCTGCTCGCCCGGGCCAGCGGGACCACGGCCGTCCGGGACGACGGCCCGGCCGCGTCGGACGCCCGGAGCGAACCGGCCGTCTCCTACGACGCGCTGCTCGACCGGCTCTCCGACCGCGACGGGCGGGCCATGGAGATGCTCTCGGTCTGCGCCTTCCTCGCCCCCCAGGGCCTCAGCCTCGAACTGATCGCCCAGGGGCTGCGGGCCGCCGCCGACGAGCCCGGCACCGGGGCCGCCCGCCCCGACGGCCGCCCGCTGACCGACGTGCTGGGCCGGCTCTCCACCGCCCGCCTGCTGCAGATCGCGCCCAACAGCCGCACCGGCTCGATCGCCATCCAGAGCCACGAGCAGCTCCAGCGCGCCGTCCGCGCCCGGATGACACCCGCACAGCGGCGCGGGTGGGCCCGGGCCGCACTGCAGGCCGTGCTGGCCTGCTTCCCCGCCGACCCGACCTCGCCCCAGCACTGGGCGGCCTGCGCGGCGCTGCTGCCGCACGCCCACACCGTCGTCCAGCGCGCCGAGGACGACCACGCCGAGAGCACCGCCCGGCGCTCGCAGCTGCTCCACCGGCTGGCCCGGTTCCGCGCGCGGCAGGGCGACCTCGCCGCCGCCCAGGCCTACCTCACCTACCAGGAGTCCCTGCGCATCCGGGCCGGGCTGGCCGGGCCGGAGGAGGTGGACTCGATCCTGCTGCTCGCCGAGGTGCTGCGGGCCTGTGCCCGGTACGGGCCGGCCGAGCGGCAGGTCCGGCAGGCGCTGGCGGAGCTGTCCGGGCAGCCCGCCGGGCCCGCCACCACCCTGCTGACCGTCCGCGCCCACCGGCTGGCCGCCGCCCTCCGCCGGGACCTGGCCGACCCGGCGGGCTCGCTGCGCGAGCTGCAGGCCGCGCGGCAGGCCCTCGGCGGACTCGGCCGGCTCGGCCGGGCGGAGCGCTCGCACCGCGAGCTCGTGCTGCCCACGGTGGCGATCGATCACAAGGCGGCCCAGATCGAGGTCGCCATCGACCGCGAGCTGGCGCTGACCGAACTGGAGGGCGGCCGGCTGGGCGCGGCCGCGGACCATCTGGAGCGGGCCTGGACGGAGCTGCTGCGCCTCGGCTCGCAGCTGAGCTGGATGTCCCCCGTGCTGGAGGTCTCGATCCGCCAGGACCGCGCCCGGCTCTCCCTGCTCCAGGGCCGCCCCAGCGTGGTGGCGTGCGATCTGCTCGCGCAGAGCGTGCGCCAGGCCGGCGCCGACCACAACGACCACGACGCGGAGTCGCTGGACCTCATCATGGGGGCCAGCGAGATCCTGGTCGACACCGTCCGCGAGTACTTCGAGCAGTTGAAGACCCCCCAGGAAGGCCTGCCGGGCACCTACTACCCGCTGCGGGACCGTCAGCTCGCCTCGGCGGCCGCGATCGTCGACGCCGTCCTGGCCTACCGGCGCGGCCGGGCGGAGCTGCAGCCGCACCGGCTGGCCGCCGCCCTGGACGTGTCCGGCATGCTGCTCGCGGCGCGCGGCCACCGGGAGGAGGCGCTGCGGACGCTGGCCGAGGCGGCGGAGCTGCACGAGCGGGTGCACGGCCGCGGCCACCCCGCGTGGGCGGACAACCGGTGGCGGCTGGGCCGGGTGCTCGCGGCCGCCGGCGACCGCGGGCAGGCCCAGGCGCTGTTCGCCGAGGCCCGGGCGGTGCTGGTCGCCAGGCTCGGCGCGGACCACCCGCGGCTGGTGCCGGTGGAGGCCGCGCTCCGGCGCCCTCCACCGGGTTCGGGCCACGAGAACGGGTGAACCCGCCGGCCCGTCCGTAACCCGGGTGGCGCAGCGTCGTTGGGCGGGGCATGAAGAAGCGCAGCATGCTCGCCGTCGCCTCGCTCGCCGTGGGCGTCGTCGCCTCCCTGACCGCTCCCAGTGCGCACGCCAGCGCGGTCGGCGGTCAGGGCGACCTGGCCGGACCGCTCGCCCAGAGCGGGGTGCTCGACGCGGCGCCGGGGGCCGTCCAGGGACAGGTCGGGGACGCCGGTGGCGTGGTCGGCGAGGCCACCGGCCATGTCACCGGGCAGGCGTCCGACCTGGTCGCCCGGTAGCGCACCGCCTCCGGTCCGCTGCCTGCCGCTCCTCCCTGCCCCCCTTCCCCGCTATCCGAGTGCGGTGCCGAGGTCCTGGGTCCAGTAGAGGCCGGCGGGGCCGGTGGCCACGCCGATGCCGACGTCCTTGAAGGCGCAGTCCAGCATGTTGGACTGGTGGATGCCGCCGTCCATCCAGCGGCTGACGACGACCGCGGGCGCGCCGGGGCCCCGGTCGAGGTTCTCGCCCCACTGGGACCAGCGGTAGCCGGCGGCCGTCAGCCGGGCGTCGGCCCGGGCGCCGTCCGGGTTGACGTGGTCGAAGAAGCGCCGGGCGACCATGTCCTCGGCGTGCTTCTGGGCGGCCGCGTGCAGCTTCGGGTCGATCCGCAGCTGGCCGCAGCCCACCTTGGCGCGCTCGGCGTTGACCAGGTCGACGAGCTGGCGCTCCGGGCTGGGGGCGGTCGGACGGGGGCTGGGTGACGCCGTGGGAGAGGCCGTGGCGGTCGGCTCGGGCGGATCCGTCGGTGCGGGCGGGGAGACGACCGGCGGGGGCGCGGCGGTGACGGTCGGCGTGTCGGCGGCCGTCGGCCCGGGTATCGGGACCGCCGCCGGGGTGTCGGGCGCGGCGGCCGGAGGAGTCGGTTCGGGCGCGGCCTGCTCCGGCGGCGCGTGGTGCGGCCAGACCAGGGCGAGGGTCGCGACGGCCAGCACGGCCGCGGCCCCGCCCGCGACGGCGGTCTTCCGGGCGAGGCCCGACCGGAAGCCCTGGCCTGCGCCACCGGGGTGGACGGCGGCAGCGGCGGCCTGCGGGTCGAACGGCACGGGTGCGTCCGCCGGGATCGGCACCAGCGCCAGGCCGGCCAGCAGCCCCTCCGCCGGGAAGAGGTCGCGGCCCAGTCCGTCGCAGGCGGCGCAGCTCCGGATGTGCCGGGCTATGCGCTTGCGCCACACCGAGCCCGGGGTGCCGTCCCAGCCCGCGGTGAGCTCGGCCAGCTCGGGGCAGCGCGGGTACGCGGTGAGCGCCCGGACCACCACCCGGCCCGCCTCCAGCTGCTTCTTCATCCGCTGCACCCGGACGGCCGCGTGCTGCGGCGTCAGGTCGAGCGCCTCGGCGAGTTCGGCGCGGGTGAGGTCTCCGCAGGCCTCCAGCCACCACAGGGCCAGCAGCTCGCGGTCGTCCGGGTCGAGCCAGCGGGTGGCCTCGGCGACCTCCCGGCGCTGGCCGGACAGGCCCAGGCGCAGGATCGTGAGGTCGGTGAAGTCGGCGCGCGGGTCGGCCACCTCCCAGCTCTCGTCGAGGCCCCCGACGGCCGCCTGCTGCTGGCCGGTGGAGCGGCGCCTGATCTGGTTCATGGTGATCGCCACCAGCCAGGAGCGGAACGACTCCGGGTCGCGCAGCCCGTCCAGCCCGTCCAGGGCTCGGATCATGGTCTCCTGCGCGACGTCGTCCACATCGGCGTGGCCGTTCAGCGCGCGCCCGGCCACGTTGTAGACCAGCGGGAGCCAGGCGGCGACCAGCGCCTCCTGGGCCTGCCGGTCACCCGCCTGGGCCGCGAGCACGAGGGTCGTCCCGGTCCTGCTCTGCACGTCAACGTTCATGGGTCCGTACTCCGTCTTGCCGTCATCCGTCCGCCGCTGCCTCCTCGGAGACCTGGGGGGAGTGCTCAGATAACAACAATTCGCGCGGATTCGGAAAACGGGGGTCGTCGGGGGTCGGGCGGGGGGTCAGGCGGGGGCCGCGAAGACCTGGGTCCACCAGGGGCCGCCGGAGCCGGTGCGGACGCCCACGCCGAGCTCCTTGAAGGCGCAGTTGAGGATGTTCGCGCGGTGGCCGGGGCTGTTCATCCAGGCGTCCATCACGGCGGCCGGGTCCTTCTGGCCGCGGGCGATGTTCTCACCCCAGGTGCTCCAGCGGTAGCCGTTCGCCTCGATCCGGTGGTCGGCGTGGTAGCCCTCGGGGCTGGCGTGGTCGAAGTAGCTGCGGTCGGCCATGTCCTCGCTGTGGCTCTGCGCGGCGGCCGCCAGGCGCGGCTCGGCGGTGACCGGGCCGCAGCCGTGCTGGGCGCGCTGGGCGTTGACCAGGTCGACCACCTGCTGGGCGTACTGGGCGGCGGTGCCGCTCGCCGGGGTGGTGGCGGGCTTGGGCGGTGTGGCGGCCGTGGTGGTCGCTCCGCTGCTCGCCGACTTGGTGGCGGTGGTCGGCCGGGCGGAGCCGGTCGGGCTCGGCGAGCTCGTCGGCTTGGCCGTCGCGGAGGGGCTCGCCGCGGGCGTGGACGGGCCCGCGGTCGTGCCGGTGGCCGTGGGTGTGGTGGCGGAGGCGGAGGTCGGCGCCGGCGCGGCCTGTGCCAGGTCGGTGGCGGGCGGGGAGGCTGCGGCCGACCCGGCGGCCGCGGCGAGGGCGCTCGGGTCGCCGCCGGAGGCGCCGGGCACCTGGATGCCCTCGTGGGTGCCGGCCTCCGCCGCGATCTGCGGCTCGAAGGCCACCGCGCTCTGGTCCGAGGTGTTCTCCGCCCCGCCGTACACCGCGAATCCGGCGCCGGCGAGCGCACCGATCACGCCGGTGCCGGCCACGGCCGCCACCACGACGGTCAGCGGTCCGATGCCGCCGCGCCGGCGGCTCCGGTGCCCGCGTCGCCGGCCCCTGGCCTCGGCGGCCCGGCGCTCGGCGCGGCCGCCGGATGGGCCGACGGCCGGGAGGATGGTCGTCCTGTCTTCGCTGTTCACCCGCACACGCTTCCTGCTCGGGTCGGCCGAAGTGGTGCCGACACCTGGGAGACCTCCGCGCGGTACGCCGATAACAAAAAGTACGAACGAATTTCCGTGCGCGATCGGACCGGTCGCGAGCAGGGCCTCAGTCGGCGGCCCGGACGCGGTGGGGCGCCTGCTCCGGGGCCATGTCGTAGGTGACGAACATCGTCCGGGTGGCGACCTGGTCGTACTTGGAGCGGGCCCGGTGGTTGTCGTCGGCGGTGATCCAGCGGACCACGTTCCAGCCGCGCTCGGCGGCGATCGCCCGCAGCCGGGCGAGCAGCTCGTCCACCGCGCCGCCGCCGCGTACCGCAGGGGTGACGAACAGGTCGTCCAGGTAGCAGCCGACCGCGCCGTGCAACGGACGTGAGAACGGCCGGTAGTGCGCAAGCCCGACCGGGGTGCCGTCGGGGTCGCGGACCAGCAGGGCCTCCAGCTCGTGCGCCGGGTCGGTGAGCCAGGACCAGACCAGGTCGGCCTTCTCCTCCGGCATCGGCACCTTGTAGAAGGCGCAGTACCCGCGGAAGAGCTCGCGCCAGGCGGCGAAGTCCGCGCTCCCGGGCGGGGTGACCGTCCAGGGGGTAGCGGCGGTGCTGGTGGTGGGCATGGGCGTCATCTCGGCCTCCGGGCGTCGGGCGTTGGGCTGCGGGCGTCGGACGGCGGGCGTCCGGCGGGTCACGGACTGCGGACGGCCCGGTGCCGCGCCGGGTACCGGCACAGCATGACGGTCCGTCGGATCACCGAGCTCTGACGCGGTGGACAAGTCGACGGCCGTCCCGCTCCAGAGTGTCACCGGCGCGTGTCCTGCCGTCCGCGCCGGTCCCGGCCGCCGATGCTGGACCTCCCGCACCCCTGCCGCCCCACGTCCCTGCACGCCCCGCACCCCGAGGAGTCCCCGCATGCTGCTCCGGCACCTGGCCCTGACCTCCCGCGCGGTCGCCGCCGAGTCCGGCCGCCGGGCCAAGACCACCCTGCTCGCGGACGGCCTGCGCGAGCTCGGCCCGGCCGAGGCGCCGGCGGCGGTGGCCCTGCTCTCCGGCGAGTCGCACCGGCTGCGCACCGGCATCGGTCCGGCCGCCCTGCGCGACCTGCCGCCGCCCGCTGCCGAGCCGTCCCTCGGCGTCCGGGAGACCGAACTCACCCTGGAGCGGATCGCCGCGGTGCACGGCTCGGGCGCGCAGGCCGAGCGCCGCCGGCTGCTCACCGGGCTGTTCGACCAGGCCACCGACGTGGAGCAGGCATTCCTGCGGGCCGTCCTGGTCGGCGAACTGCGCCAGGGCGCCCTGGACGCGGTGGTGGCGGACGCCGTCGCCCAGGCCGCCGGGGTGCCGGCCGCGGCCGTGCGGCGGGCCCTGATGTTCCGGGGCTCGGCCCGCGCCGTGACCGAGGCCGCGCTGACCGCCGGAGTGTCCGCGCTGGACGCCTTCCGCCTGGAGGTGGGCCGCCCGGTGCGGCCGATGCTCGCCGCCTCCGCCCCGGACGTGGCCGCGGCGCTGGAACGGACCGGTCCGGCGGCACTGGAGTGGAAGCTCGACGGCATCCGGGTCCAGGTCCACCGGAACGGCCCGGACGTCGCGGTGTTCACCCGCAGCCTGGACGACATCACCGCCCGGGTGCCCGAGGTGGTCGAGGCGGCGCTCGCACTGCCCGTCAGCGCGGCGGTGCTGGACGGCGAGGCGATCGCCCTCGGCCCCGACGGCCGCCCGCGCCCGTTCCAGGAGACCGCCGCCCGCACCGCCACCCGGCAGGACCTCGACCGGCTGCGCGCCGAAGTCCCGCTCAGCGCCTACTTCTTCGACCTGCTGCACCGCGACGGCGACGACCTGGTGGACCGCCCCGGCCGGGAGCGCTGGGCCGCCCTGGCCGAGGCCGTACCGGCCGGGCACCGGGTCGCCCGCACCGAGACCGGGGACCGGGCACAGGCGCTGGCGTTCTTCCGGGAGACCCTGGCGCTCGGCCACGAGGGCGTCCTGGTGAAGGATCCGGCGGCCGCCTACGCGGCCGGGCGGCGCGGCGCCGGGTGGATCAAGGTCAAGCCCCGGCACACCCTGGACCTGGTCGTGCTCGCCGCCGAGTGGGGCAGCGGACGGCGGCGCGGCCTCCTCAGCAACCTGCACCTCGGCGCCCGCGCGGCGGGCGAGCCCGGGCTCGGCCCGTGGGTGATGCTCGGCAAGACCTTCAAGGGGCTGACCGACGAGACGCTCGCCTGGCAGACCGAGCAGCTGCTCGCCCGCGAGACCGAACGGGACGCCTACACCGTGCGGGTACGGCCGGAACTCGTCGTGGAAATCGCGTTCGACGGCGTTCAGCGCAGCCCCCGCTACCCCGCCGGGCTCGCCCTGCGGTTCGCCCGGGTCCTGCGCTACCGGCCGGACAAGCAGCCGGACGAGGCCGACACCGTCGCCACCGTCCGGGAGATCGCCGCCGCCGAAGGGCTGTGATCAGGAGATGACGATCCCTCACATCACCTGCGCCCCTGCGGTATTCACAATGCGAGCGAAATCGGCCATTCTGCGCGATCCCGGCGCCGCACCCTTCGTGTGCGACAGAGCGGCGGTTAGGTTGGTATCAGCAACCGAGGGATCCAACGGGGGCGACAACGGGGGGCCGAGCGGCCCGGGCGATCCGGTGCCACACCAGTGAGAGGTGTCCGTCCCATGCAGGTGAGCATCGACCAGGACCGCTGCTGCAGCTCCGGCCAGTGCGTCGTGACCGCGCCGGAGATCTTCGAACAGGGCGACCACGACGGTCTGGTGAGACTTCGCCGGAGCACCGTGGCGCCGGAACACCTCGCCGACGTCCGGCTCGCCTCCGAGCTCTGCCCCGGCGGCGCGATCACCGTCACCGAGGAGGCCTGAGGCCGGTCCGGCCGACCCGCCCCAGGGCCCGGCCAGGCCGGCCGTCCGAGCCGTGCGCCACGCCAATCCGTCTGCCACGCAAGGAGACCCCACCTTGACGAGCACGCCCACCGCCCCCGCCCTGCTGCTGCCCGCCCCCCAGACCGGCGGCTGCCCCTTCGGCCCGCCGTCCGCCTACGCCGAGGCCGCCCGCACCGGCCCCGTCACCCACGCCGAGCTGATCGACGGCACCTCCTGCTGGCTGGTGACCGGCTACCCCGAGGTGCGCACGGTCCTCGCCGACCGCCGCTTCAGCGCCGACGCCCGCCGGCCCGAGTTCCCCTTCCTCGCCCCCGACCGGCGCGCGCTCGTCGCCGCCAACCCCAGCTTCATCCGCCTCGACGACCCCGAGCACGCCCGGCTGCGCCGCATGGTCACCGAGGACTTCCTGGTCAAGCGGGTCGAGGCGCTGCGCCCCGAGATCCAGCAGATCGTGGACGAGTCGATCGACCGGATGACCGGGCAGGGCTCCCCCGCCGACCTGGTCGCCGGTTTCGCGCTGCCGGTGCCCTCGCTGGTGATCTGCCTGCTGCTCGGCGTCCCGTACGAGGACCGGGAGATCTTCCAGTCGCTGAGCCGCGTCATCGTGAGCATCACGGCGCAGGAGCCCGAGGCCCGCCGGGCCCAGGGCGAGCTGCTGGACTACCTCGGCGGCCTGGCCGCGCACAAGCGCGAGCACCCGGGCGAGGACATCCTCAGCCGGCTCGCCGCCCGGGACGACCTCAGCCTGCGGGAGATCGCCGCGACCGGCCTGCTGCTCCTGGTCGCCGGGCACGAGACCACCGCCAACATGACCGCGCTCTCCACCGTCCTGCTGCTGCGCCACCCCGAGCAGGCCGCCCGGCTGGCCGACCCGGCGGCGGTGCCCGGTGCCGTGGAGGAGCTGCTGCGCCACCTCACCATCGTCCACACCGGCCTGCCCCGGCTGGCCCTGGAGGACGTCGAGCTGGGCGGCACGCTGGTCCGGGCCGGTGAGGGGGTGATCGCGATGCTGTCCACCGCCAACCGGGACGAGGAGCTGTTCGGCGCCCCGGGCCACCTGCCGGTCGACGAGCTGGACCTCGACCGGGACGCCCGTCGCCACCTGGCCTTCGGCTTCGGCGTGCACCAGTGCCTCGGCCAGCCGCTGGCCCGGGCCGAGCTGCAGATCGCCCTCGCCACCCTGTTCAGGCGGCTGCCCGGGCTGCGGCTCGCGGTGCCGGAGAGCGAGCTGGTCTACCGCCCGGACGCGATCATCTCCGGGGTGGAGGCGCTGCCGGTCGCCTGGTGAGGCCGTCCGGGAGCACACTCCGCCGAAAGCTCGGTTGGCCCTGGCGCGGGCGCGGAGGCAGGCTGGAGGGGCGACAAGCAGACCCGGCCCGGCCACCGCCCGACGTGACGGCGCCCCGGCCGGCCGAGGAGACGGAGCCCGCGATGACCGACATGAGCGCACGGTCCGAGGTAAGCGTCGACCAGGACGAGGACGTTCGCGCGGCCGACCCCGAGGAGGGCATCACCTCGATGCAGAACCTCCACGCGCAGGAGACCTCCCAGGCCGAGGGCGATGCCCTCGACGAACCGGGGGCCACCGGCTGACCGTCCGCGACACACGAGTTGCCACGAGGCCGCCCGGCAGCCGGGCGGCCTCCGCGACCGCCGGTGTCGCTGCCCGGGCGGCGGCGGACGGGCGAGGGAGGATGAGTGCATGAGCGAGCAGCAGCAGGGCGAGCAGCAGACCAGGCCACCGGAGGACCCGCGGGCCTCGTGGGCCACCTGGACCACACAGTCGATCATCAGCGGACCCGGCGGGGTCACCACCGCGGAGGTCGGCCCGATCTCCGGCGACCTCACCGTGCACACCACCTGGGTGGACGGCGAGGCACGGCTGACCGTGCAGTACACGGGCGCACTGGACTGGTACACCGTGGACGGGAGCCCCGTCCGGGCGGCGGACGAGATCACGGCGCGGGCGATCCACCAGGCGATGGTGAACGGCGTCAAGGCCGGCCGGGGCGCGGTCGCCCCGTCGGCACCCTAGGGCTCGTCGCTTCGCCCCCGGGGCCGGCCCGATTCGACTCGGGCCGGCCCCGGGTCGGTTCGGCGCCGGCCGGTTCAGCCCCGGTCGAGTCGACCCGGCTCGGTGCGGATCCCGTCCGGTCCGTCCAGGTCCCGTCCGTCCTGACCCCGTCCATTCTGGTCCCGTCGGTCCCGGTCCCGTCGGTCCGGGTCGGCGGCGGACCAGTAGGACGGGTCGGCCGGGTGGCGCGCGCGCAGGTCCTTGCGGACCTCGCGGGCCAGTTTGCGCGTGTCGCGCCGGTTCACCGTGGCGCCGATGCCCGCACCGACCAGCAGCGGGGTCAGCGAGGGCAGGCGGCGCAGCGAGCTGCGGGTGAGCCGTTTGCGGACCTGCTGGCGGACCTCGGCGCCGAGCGCCATCGCGGCGAAGCCGGCCGGTCTGACCAGGACCGTCGCGTCGATGCCCCGGCGGTTGGCCCAGGCCGCGACGTAGGCGGAGGCCCGCTGGGTGGTCGAGCCGGTGGCCGGCAGGCCGTACGCCTCGTGCAGTTCGGCGATCAGCTTGATCTCGACGGCTGCCACGGCGAGCGTCTCGGCGGCGATCTCCACCGGCATCGCGGGCGGCACCGGGAGCATCGCGGCGGCGCCCACCCCCGCGCCCAGGGCGCCGGAGGCCCGGCAGGCGCCGGTGACCAGCAGATCGGCCAGCTGGTCGGCATCCGCGGCGGCCGGGTGCTGGGCCCGCAGGGTGGCCAGGGTGCGGACCGGGATGCGCGGTGCGGCCTGCACCAGCTGGTCGGCGAGGGCCCGGCCGCCGAACTTGGCGCCCTTCGCGGCGGCCCGTCCACCGGTGCCGATCAGCCGGCTGACGGAGGCGACCAGGGCCGCTCCCCGGCGCCGCCCGCGCTCGGCCCCGTACTCGGCGACCTCCCGGTCCAGGGTCTCACCGGGCTTGCCGGGCTCGAGCTGCTCCAGCTCCTCGACCAGTTCGGCCAGTTCCTCGGCGACGTGTTCGGGGGTGGGCTCCTCGCGCCCGGAGCGTCCCGGTTTCCTGAAGATTGCCATGCTGTGCCGGTACCCGGTGCGGCGCGGCGGTACGCGCTGTTCCGCGATCTCCGACCGCGCGGGCGACCCGGCACGCCCCGCCGCGACGGAGGTCCGGGTCGGCCGGGCGGTCCGGTCAGCCTGAGGTCCGGGTCAGCAGGGCGGTCCGGGTCAGTCGGCGATCTCCACCCCGCGCCAGAAGGCCACCCGGCCGCGGACGTGCTCCGCCTCCGGCTTCGGCTCCGCGTAGAACCAGGCCGCGTCCGGGTTCGTCAGGCCGTCGACCTGCAGGGTGTAGTACTCGGCGGTGCCCTTCCAGCCGCAGACCGTGGTGGTCCCGGACGGGATCAGGTACTCCACCCGGACCGAGTCGGCCGGGAAGTAGTGGTTGCCCTCGACGACGGTGGTGTCATCGCTCTCGGCGATGACCGTGCCCTGCCAGCGCGCTGTGGTCATGCGCCGATTCTGCCCGAGACCGCGCCCGCGCACCGGCGGTTCGCCGGGTTCAGGGCAGCGGCTGGGCGTGCACCGGCAGGTGCGGGGACTGGTGGCCGCCGCTGGCGAGCATCCGGACCTCGCCCGCGTCGCTGATCTCGGCTCGGACGATGCCGCTGGCGTCCTCGTACACCGGGTGCCCGCCGGGGCCGGTCGCGCTGGTGCGGTTGACCACGACGACGTCCTGCGGGGCCTGGGTTCCGGGGGTGCCCGGGAAGGTGAGCGCGTAGCGGTTGGGGGGGTTCATCACCGACCTCCTGGTCCCTGCCGGTCCGCCGTCCCTCTAGGCGGTGGCATCGGCGGTACGGGCGTGGGCGCCACGCACCTCCAACTCGGCGAGCAGCCGTGCGGTGGCGTCGGCGACGGCGTCCACGGCCCGGTCGAAGGCCTCCCGGTTGTGCGCCGCCGGGGCCCGGAACCCGGACACCTTGCGGACGTACTGCAGGGCGGCGGCGCGGAAGTCCTCCTCACCTGCGTCGGGCGTCACGGGTGGTCTCAGCGTCTTGATACTGCGGCACATGCACCCAGTCTCGCGCGCGGGCGCCCGGCTGGCGACCCCCGTCGTGTAACCGTCCCGCCATGGACGGCATACGGGGGCGACACCCGGCGGCATTAGGATTTCGCCCGAACTAAACAGCTTCGTCCCCACCCTCGCCCACCCTCGCCCACTCTTCCACCGGCCCGACGACCGTGCCGGCCCCTCCCGCTGCCCGCCTGCGTCGGGCGTCACCCCGGAGTCACCCCTTGCCTCTCGCGCTGGTCGCCCTGGCCGTCACCGCGTTCGCCATCGGCACCACCGAATTCGCCGCCATGGGGCTGCTCCCCCAGGTGGCCGACAGCCTCCACGTCTCCATTCCCCAGGCCGGGTGGCTCATCTCCGCCTACGCCGTCGGTGTGGTGATCGGCGCCCCGCTGCTCACCGCGGCCGCGGCCGGGCGGCCGCGCAAGGCCGTGCTGGTCGCCCTGGCCGGCCTGTTCGCGACCGGCAACCTGCTGTGCGCGCTCGCTCCCGACTTCTGGTCGCTCGCCGCGGCGCGACTGGTCACCGGGCTGCCGCACGGTGCGTTCTTCGGCGCCGGGGCGGTGGCCGCGGCCGAACTGGTCGCTCCGCACCGGCGGGCCCGGGCGGTCGCCGTGATGTTCTCCGGACTCACCGTGGCCAACATCATCGGTGTCCCGGCCGCCACCCTGCTCGGCCAGCACCTCGGCTGGCGGGCCACCATGCTCGTGGTGGTCGCGATCGGCGCGGCCGGCACCCTCGCCATCGCCCGGCTGGTGCCGGAACTGCCCTCCCCCGCGCAGGCGGGCCTGCGGCACGAGCTGTCCGCGTTCCGCAGCGGACAGCTCTGGCTGGCGCTGGGCACCGTGGTGTTCGGCTGCGGCGGCTTCTTCGCCTGCTACAGCTACATCGCACCGCTGCTCACCGAGGTCTCCGGGTACGCCACCGGGTCGGTGACGCTGGTGCTGGCGCTGTTCGGCGTCGGGATGACGATCGGCAACGTGGTGGGCGGCTTCGCGGCCGACCGCGCGCTGCGCCCGACCGTCTGCGTGGCCTTCCTGCTGCTGGCCGCCACCCTGGCGCTGTTCGCGGTGACCGCCCGGACCGAGTGGTCGGCGGCGGTGACGGTGGTATTGATCGGGATGTTCGGGTTCGCGATCGTCCCGGCCGTGCAGACCCTGGTGCTGCAGAAGGCGCGCCAGGCGCCGACGCTGGCCTCGGCGACGGTGCAGGGCGCGTTCAACCTGGCCAACGCCCAGGGGGCGTACTTCGGCGGGCTGGCCCTGGACGCCGGGCTGGGCTGGACGTCGCCGACGCTGGTCGGCTCCGGGCTCGCCGCCTCGGGTGCCGCCATCGCGCTGGTCGCCTGGGCGGCGGACCGGCGGCGCCCGGAGCCGGCCGGGCCGACGGCGGTGGTCGCGCTCGCGGCGGACGGAGGCGCGGTGGACGGGGTCGCGACGGACCCGGTCGGGGTGGACGGAGGCGCCGTGGACGGAGTCGACCCCGAGGCGGCCGTGCGCGGCTGAGCGCCGGAGGGGGTCGCGTCGGCGCCCGGTTCCGTGGGCGCCGGGCACGTCTGCTCACGTTCCAGGCGGTGCCGCCCCCGGGCTCCCGGGGGCGGCACCGGCCGCTGGGACGGTGGCCCCGGCCGCTACTCGGCGGGCCCGACCGGCTCTATGCTCCGGTGGCCTTCGGCGAGCAGGAGGTAGCCCTCGCCGTTGAACTTGATGCCGGCCCGCTCCTCCTCGGTCAGCTCCCGGCGGACCTTGGCCGGCACCCCTGCGACCAGCGAGCCGGGCGGCACCTGCATCCCCTGCGGCACCACGGCGCCGGCGGCGACCAGCGAACCGGCGCCGATCCGGGCGCCGTTGAGCACCGTGGAGTTCATGCCGACCAGGACGTCGTCCTCGATCACGCAGCCGTGCAGGACGGCGTTGTGCCCGACCGAGATCCTCTCGCCGACCACCAGCGGGAAGCCCAGGTCGGAGTGGAGGGTGCAGTTGTCCTGGATGTTGCTTCCGGCGCCGACCGCGATCGACTCGGCGTCGCCGCGCAGCACCGCGCCGTACCAGATGCTGGCTCCGGCGGCGACCGTCACGTCCCCCACCACGACCGCGTTGGGGGCGACGAAGGCCGTCGGGTCGACGGAGGGCACCTTGCCCCCGACTGCGGCGATCAGCGGCTCTGCCATGTCTCGTCCTCCTGGTGGCGACTGTTCATCATGCGCCTGCCATGATGGCACCTCGGCCGGCCCGGGTGGCCGGGATTGCGGTCAGCCGATCTTCCCGGCGGCCCCGGCAAGGCCCGCCAGACCGGCCGGGCCCGTCAGACCTGTCAGACCTGTCAGACCGGCCGAACCCGCCGGGCCGGCGGGGTCGGCGGCCGGCGGACGCCCGCCGCACTCCCCGGCGAGGATCAGGCGGTTGAACGCGGCGTTGGCGGTGTCCGGGTCGGAGACGTCGTACGGGTTGACGGAGGCCGCGAACTGGCGCCGCCCGCCGGCCTCGCCGAGCATCACGGTGGTGTAGCCGGGGATACCGCCGCCGTGGCCCCAGAACTCGCCGCAGGGGGTGGTCATCCGCTGCAGGCCGAGGCCGTAGGTCGCGCCGTCGCCGATGTCGGCCGTCCGCTGCATCTCGGCGAGTTCGGCCGGGCCGAGCAACTGCCCGCCGAGCAGGGCGGAGATGAACCTGGCGAGGTCGGCGGTGGTGGAGATCCCGGCACCGGACGCGCCCGCCATGCTCGGGTCGAGCAGGGTGGCATCCGCCGGGCCGGTGTCGAGCGGGAGGTAGCCGTGGGCGTGCGGGCCGGCGATGAACGGCGAGTGGACGGGCATCGAGGTGCCGGTCAGCCCGAGCGGGCGGATGATCCGGCGCTCGACCTCCTCGGCCCAACTGCGGCCGGTGGTCCGCTCGATCAGCATCCCGGCCAGGATGTAGTTGGTGTTGGAGTAGTGCCAGCCCTGGCCGGGCGCGAAGTACGGCGGGTGCGCGGTGGCGATGTCGACGAGCTGCTGCGGCCGGTACGGCGTCCACCGGCCGCCGGCCAGCCACTGGCGCACGACGGCCGGGTTGTCGAAGTTGAAGGCCGCGTCGTCGGTGTAGCTGACCAGCCCGCTGGTGTGGTTGAGCAGTTGGCGGACGGTGATGCCGGCGCCGTTCGGCACCGCGCCGGGCAGGCGGCTCTCCACGGAGTCCTCCAGGCCGATGCGGTGCTCGGCCACCAGCTGGAGGACGACGGTGGAGACGAAGGTCTTGGTCACGCTGCCGATCCGGAAGCGGCCGTCGGCCGAGGCGGCGGCCCCGGTGGCGAGGTCGGCGCTGCCGACCGCTCCCGCCCAGGCGGTCCGGCCACCCTCCCGCACCCGGGCGAGGGCCGCCGTGGAACCGCCGGGCCCCGTCATGGCGCGCAGGGCGGCGTCCAGGGCCGCCCGGTCGACGCGCTGCGCGGAGCCCGCGGCGGGCTCGCCGTCGGCCGACGCCGTCACCCGGTAGGGCGCCGGCGCGTCCGCCGCACCGGCCGCCGGGGCGAGCGCGCCCACCAAGCCCGCGCCCGCGAGGACCACCGCCGCCGCCCGGGCGGCGAGGCCGCGCCTGCCCCCGCGCCCCGGGGAGCCCCCCGCCACCGTGTCCGTCGGTCCCGTCCTTGCCGTCGTTCCCGTCGTTCCCGCCATGTCGCCCTCCCGCGGTCGAGCGGTCGGACGCCGACGGCATCCGACCCGGTCCTGACAGCTGACACGCTGCCAGGCCGGTGCCGGTGCGGTCCTCAGCCCCAGGTCTCGTACGTGTCCGACCCAGGTGCCGACTTCCCCACGTGTCGCTCCGCCTCAGGTGCCGGACCAACCCTGAGGGATCCCGGAGCCCGCAGCCGGGTGCCCCCGAGAACCGGGGTCAGGCGACCGGCGCCTTGACCCGCAGCACCTCGATGAACGCCCGGAGCCACGCCGGGTGGTCCGGCCAGGCGCGGGCCGAGACGACCACGCCGTCCACCACCGCCTCGCCGTCGACGTACTCGGCGCCGGCCGCGGCCACGTCGGGCTCCAGCGCCGGGTAGGCGGCGCTGCGCCGACCGGAGAGCACCCCGGCCGCGGCGGTGATCAGCGGGCCGTGGCAGATCTGCGCGACGGGCTTGTCGCCCTCGAAGAAGTGCCGCACGATCCGCTGCAGCTCGGGGTTGTTGCGCAGGTACTCGGGGGCGCGGCCGCCGGGGATGACCAGCGCGACGTACTCGGCCGGGTCGACGTCCGCGAAGGCGAGGTCGGCGGGCCAGGTGTAGCCGGGCTTCTCGGTGTAGGTGTCGAAGTCGTCCACGAAGTCGTGGACCACGAACTGCAGCCGCTTCTTGCCAGGCGCCGCGATGTCGACCTGGTAGCCCTCCTCGCGCAGCCGCTGGTAGGGGTAGAACACCTCCAGCGACTCCGCGGCGTCACCGGTGACGAGCAGGATCTTCGATGCCATCGTCGACATCCCTCCACTTGATAGACCGTCAGGCACGCTTCGGGCCCTGGCCGGTGATCCCCGGCCGGGCCGTGGACCAACCTCCCGCACCGGCGCAGCCGACGCAACAGGGCGCACCGGGTTCGTGACGGCGCGCGAGCGGTCGCGCACGCGGGCCGTGGACGACGCGCGCCCCCGGAAACCCGGATGTCTAGACTCCTGCTGCCCGCGCCGCCTTCCCCGAAGGGAGTCCGTCCCCGATGTCGGACCGCACCACGTACCTCGTCCTGCCCGGCTACCAGGGTTCGGAGGCCGAACACTGGCAGAGCCGTTGGGAGGCCGCCGACCCGGCGGACTTCCGGCGCGTCCGGCAGGCCGACTGGGACCACCCGGACCCGGACGCCTGGGTGGCGGAGCTGGACGCCGCCGTCGCCCTCGCGGCCGCCGCCGGCCCGGTCGTCCTGGTCGCCCACAGCCTGGGCTGCGCCACGGTGGCCCGCTGGGTCGCCACGGCGCCCGCCGGACACACCGCCGCCGTCCGGGGCGCGCTGCTGGTCGCGCCCGCCGACATCGACACCGCGGACGTCCCGGCGCTCCTTGGATTCCGCCCGGTGGCCGTGCAGCCGCTGCCCTTCCCCGCGGTGGTCGTCTCCAGCACCGACGACCCGTGGGTCACCCCCGAGCGCGCCCGTCACTTCGCCCGCGCCTGGGGCGCCAGGTACGTCGAGCCCGGCGCCTACGGCCACCTCAACGCGGCCTCCGGGCTGGGTGACTGGCCCGAGGGACGCAAGCTGCTCGCGGAACTCTGAGGCCCGCCGGGGCGGCCGGCGCGGGTCACGGGCGGCCGAGCGGACCGATCGGAGGGCGGGGGCCGCCGAGCGGGCGAGGGCAGGGCGAGAGCGGGCCAGGGCGGGGTGGGCGGAACTTCTCCCGCAGTTCGCCCGAAGGCCACCCGGCCGGGCGCCACTGCTCCTAGTCTGCGGGCGACGACCACGATCGCCACGCCACCAGTGCGAGCAAGGAGCACCCATGACGTACCGTCCGCTCGACGGCAGCAGCCCGGCCGAGCCCGCTCAGGGCGCCGACTCCTCGCGCCGCCGGTTCCTGCGCGCGACCGGCGCCGCCGGCCTCGGCGCCGCCGCGTTCAGCGCCGCGGGCGCCGGTGAGGCCTTCGCCGCGTCCGGCGACGAGCAGCCCGACGGCTCCGACGAGCGCGGCGCGGCCGCCGCCCGCCCGAGCGGCACCCGCACCCCGGTACGCACCGGCACCGGCCTGGACCGGCTGCCGCACCCGCTGATCATCGGCCACCGCGGCGCCCCCGGCTACCGCCCCGAGGAGACCCTCGGCTCGTACGAGCTGGCGCTGGAGCTGGGCGCGGACGTCATCGAGCCGGACCTGGTGCCGACCAAGGACGGCCACCTGGTGATCCGGCACGAGAACAACATCGCGGAGACCACCGACGTCGCCGACCACCCGGAGTTCGCGGGCCGCAAGGCCACCAAGACCATCGACGGCGTCTCCCTCACCGGCTGGTTCACCGAGGACTTCACCCTCGCCGAGCTGAAGACGCTGCGCGCCAAGGAGCGGCTGCCGCTGCAGCGCCAGCGCAACACCCTGTACGACGGCCGCTGGCAGATCCTGACCTTCCGCGAGCTGGCCGACTTCGCCCGCAAGCGCTCGCGCTCGCTCGGCCGGGACGTCTGGCTCTACCCGGAGACCAAGCACCCGAGCTACTTCCGCTCGATCGGCCTCCCGCTGGAGGAGCGCCTCGCGGACGAGCTGCGCCGCACGGGCCTGGCCGGCAAGCGTGGGCAGGCGATCCTGCAGTCCTTCGAGCCGAGCAGCCTGCAGCGGCTCGCCAAGCTCGTGGACAACCCGCGGATCCAGCTGCTGAGCGGCCCGAACACCCAGCCGTACGACTTCGTGCTGTCCGGCGACAAGCGCACGGTCGCGGACCTGGTGACCCCGGCGGGGCTGCGCTGGATCGCCTCCTTCGCGCACGGCATCGGTCCGACCACCCAGCTGATCGCGCCCGTCGACGCCACGGGCAAGCTCCAGCAGCCGACCACGCTGGTGCGCGACGCGCACGCGGCCAACCTGCTGCTGCACCCGTACACGGTGCGCAACGAGAACGGCTTCCTGCCGCTGGACTACCGGCGCGGCACCGACCCGAACGCCTACGGGGACGCGATCGGGTGGGCCTGCTACCTCTACGAGCTGGGCGTGGACGGGTTCTTCACCGACCAGACCGACACCAGCGTGCTGGCCCGGCAGGACTTCTGGGCCGCCAAGGGCGTCAACTGACGCTCCCGTCACAGGACACGGCGGTGCCCCGGGCCGTTGGACAGCCCGCGGCACCGCCGTCAGCGGTCCGCCCGCCGGGAGCTCCCCGGCGGGTGGCGCTCTAGCGGGTGGCGGTCCGCTGCTGCTGCTCGACCCGCTGGGCGGCCTTGCGGCGGTCCGGGGCCTGGACGTCGACGGTGGTGCCGGCGCCCGAACCCGGCTCCTGCGACCAGCCGCGGATCCGGTCGGCGACCGCCTTCAGCCGTGCGTCACCCGGCGGGACGGCCAGGTAGAACAGGCCCTCGTCCACGTGCTTGTCGTCGCCGCCCCAGGCGACCACGCCGTCGAGCTCGGCGAGGATGTCACGGATGACCAGCAGCTCGTACGGGAAGTAGCCGCCCTGGACGCCCGGCGGGTAGCTGCCTGGCCGCAGGGCCACGGCCGTTCCGGAGGCCAGGTTGCTCTCGGCGAGCGCGGAGGAGCGGATGCCCTCCGGGCTGCGCCAGCCGGCCACCTCCTCGGCCCGGAGCTCGGCGACCTCGTAGTGGTAGCGCCGCGCCAGATGGACCAGCACCGTCTCCACCTGGCCTATCCGGACGGCGAGTTGTGCGGTCGTACCGGGCAGCGGACGCGTCCAGACCGCCCCGCCCGCGTCCACCGCGTTCTCCATCCGCCAGCCGTTGGCCGAGGTCCGGGCGTTGCGCACACCCGGCTGCGGCGCCGCGTCGGCCCCGGCCCGGCCGGCCGCTGCGCCGGTCGCCGGCGCGGCCGCAGCCGCGGCCGCGGCCGGCTGGGCCAGCACGGTACCCGCACCGGCGACGAGCAGCCCGGTGGCCGCCGTCCCCTTGAGAACGCCGCGCCGCGAGATCTCCGATGACACTTCTTTCACCCTCCCGGAATCACTGTTCAGAACCGGCCCGGCGCTTCCCGCGCACCGGGCCGTGGCCGCTCGCGGGCCGCGTGGATCAGAGGCCGCGCTGCGGCGCAAAGTACTTCTCCAGCGTGCGGTAGAGCCCGATCACCCGGCGGCCGTACTCGTCGGCCTTCGGGCCGGTGCCGTTGTAGCGGGCGAGCAGCCGCTCGACGTCGGCCTCGCCGGTCTCCGTCGTCGGCCGGTCCAGACCGAGCCGGGCGGCGTTGTGGAGCGTCAGGTAGGCGACGGTGGCGATGTTGTACTGCTGGTCGTCGTGCAGCTTGTTCCAGACGGCCGCGCGGTCCCTGTCCCAGGTGAGGCTGCTGCCGTTGATGATGCCCTGGTCGATGCAGTGGTTACGGGCGTCGATCGCCGCCGCGGCGGGGATCCGGCCGAGCCCGGTGGCGGAGTCGGCCTGCGCGCCGCGCCTGACGGCGTCGTCCGCGGCCGCGTCCAGGCCGTCGAACCTGCGGATCTCCCACAGCACCGGTGCCTGGAGGAGCGCCTTGCGGACGTTCAGGGTGCGGGCGAGGCGGGTGAACAGCCAGTCGTACGCGAGGACCGTCTCCAGGGCCTGGGTCGTGGAGTTGGCGAAGGTCGTCGTGGTGTCCTCGTCGAGGATGCCGGAGCCGCCGCTCTCGGGGACGCCGAGGCCCTCCAGGTACTGCTGGACGTCCTTGAGCAGGGCGCCCTTCTGCGCGACGGCGAACTCGACGTCCGGGCGGGCGGGGCTGGTGCCCGGGTCCACGCCGTCCTGGCCGAGGTCGCGGCCGGAGGCGATGTCGTTGTCGATCTCGATCGCCCCGTCCCCGGTGCCGACGGTGATCGTGGCGATCTGGTCGAACGCCCAGTTCGTCGGCATCGGGTAGCCGAGGTTCCCCGAGAAGCCCACCGACATGTCGGAGACGAAGCTGGTGCCGGCGTAGCCCACCGCGCTCACCCGGGAGCAGGCGTTGCGCGGGCCGTAGATGCCCACCTCGTAGCGGGAGTTCTCCCGGATGGTCTCGAAGACGCCGCGGAAGTGCGGGATCACGCTGTCGGTGATCTGCTGGTCCAGCGCGTCGAAGTCCACCGCGAAGTAGATCCGGGTGCCGTCGCGGAACCCGTGGAAGCGGGCCCACTCGATGGCGGCGAAGGCGTCGGACCGGCCCTGGTTGTAGGTGAAGTAGCTCGCCGAGCCGCCCCAGGTCTGGTAGATCGGGAAGACCCGCAGCCCCTTGGAGAAGATCACCGACAGCTCGCCGGGCTGGATCATCTTGTTGAGCGTGGTGTTCGGCACGTTGGACAGGTAGCGGCCGACGGTCTGGTACCCGGCCGCGACCAGGGAGTCCGCCCGGGCCGGCGTGACCTGGGTGACGCAGTCGAACGCCGTGCCCTTGCGGGTCGTGTCACCGCTGGTGGCCAGGAGCGAGGCCCAGGTCTGGAAGTCGCCGCGGCCGGTCACCGGCAGCTTCACGAAGGACTGGAACTCGGCGGTCTGGGAGGCCAGGATCGCGTTGAAGGTGCTGTTGAAGCTCACCCCGGCGCGCTGGTTGAAGACCATCGCGGCGGTGAACAGCTGCACCCAGGTGCCGGTGGAGCCGACCTTGACCGTGTTGTTCCGCACGCCGGCCTGGGTGCCGGGGCCGAACACCCCGTTGGCGACGTCGTCGCTCATGCCGATCTCGTACTGGACCGCGAACATCAGCGCCCGCTGGACGTCGCGCGAGTAGATGCCGTCGCAGGGGACGACGAAGAAGTTGCGGCGGCCGACGTACTTGCCGTTCATCCACTGCTGGATGGCCCGCACGGCCTGGCTGCCGGAACCGGTGACCGCGTACGCGTCCATGTTCAGCAGCGCCTTGAACAGCTTGGGCACCATCGCGTCGCCCGGGAGGGCCCCGGCCACGCCCGTGTCGGCCTTCAGCTTGCGCACCGCGGCCGCGACCCGGTCGCTGTAGACGCCGTCGAGGCCGCCGCCGTCGTAGCCCTTGCAGTACAGGCCGGCCTGGACGATCCGCACGACGTTCGCCGGCTGGGTGCCGGTCCGGTCGATGGACGGCCACTTGCCCTGCAGGGTGGAGAGCGTGGTCGGCCCGAAACTGTCGGAGAGCGCGGTGATGCCCAGCTCGTACTGCAGTGCGCGGGTCAGCGCGTACATCAGCGGCCAGCCGGTCCTGCCGTCCTCGGGGACGGTGCCGATCCCGGCCACGCTCCCGTAGGTGGTGTTGATGAACCGCTGTGCCTGCCGCACCATTTCGTCTGCCAACGAGGCCCCCTCGATCGTGAACGTCTTCGGGGGAGGCGCCGGTCACGGCGTGTGCGGACCATACGTCAGGAGGACCGTTCGTACGGCCTCTGATCTTCCCCCGCCGCGCAGCCTAACAGTGTCCCCAGCAGCCCCCGGACCTGCCTTGGGCGAATCGTTTCGCCTGGTCCGCCGACCCTCGAAGCCGCAGGCCCGGGCGGGAGCGATCGCTCCGGCCCGGGCCTGCGGAAGGCCTAGCCTTCGGTGGTCGGCTGGTCCTGCTGGTCCTGCTGCTGGGTCTGGGCCTGCTGGGTCTGCTGCGGCTGCTGGGACTGCTGGTTGCGCGGGCGGCCGGGCTGCTGCGAGGAGCCGCCGCCGGGACGGTTCGGGCCGGTGCCGGGTGAGCTCGGACCGCCGCTGGGCGAGCCGGTGCCGCCGCTCGGGCTCGCGGTCGGGTCCTTCTTGGGCGGCGGGTCCGGGATGTAGACGGTGTTGAACCTGGCCTCGGGCATGTCCCGCACCGCGCGGCTCATCGCCATCTGCCAGATCGGGCCCGGCCCGGTGGCGCCGAAGATCTCCGGGAAGTAGGCGCCGCCGATCCGGATGTTCTTCATCGGCACTCCGCCGGCCGGGCCGCCGAGCCAGACCGAGGCGGCCAGGTTCGCGGTGTAGCCGCTGAACCAGGCGGACTTCTTCTCGTCGGTGGTACCGGTCTTGCCCGCGATCTGCCGGTCGTCGTCGAGGCCGAGGTCGCGTGCGGTACCGCCCTTCTCGGTCACCCCGAGCAGCACGGTGTTGATCACGTCGGCGGTGTTCTCGGACATCGCCTGGCTGCACTTGGCGGGCGACACCGGCACGTCCCGGCCGTCCACGGTGACGATCCGGTTGATCGCGACCGGCGCGCAGTAGGTGCCCCGGGCGGCGAAGGTCGCGTACACGTTCGCCATCACCAGCGGGCTGACCTCCTGGGTGCCCAGGCCCAGCGCCGGGAGCTCCTGGAGCGGGGCGCCGCTGGCCTTGCCCGCGACACCGAGCTTGTTGGCCATCTGCTTGACCGCGCAGAGCCCGATCTCCTGCTCCATCTGCACGAAGTAGGTGTTGACCGAGAGCGCCATCGCCTGCTTGAGGTCGTAGGGACCGCTCTCGCCCGCCGACTCGTTGGGGATCGAGCCGCCCTTCTTGCCCTTTTCGAGGTTCTTCCAGGTGCCGTCGCAGGTCTTCGTCGTCGGCCAGTCCATCCGGTTGGGCGCCGGGTACTGCTGGGTGGACGGCAGCCCGGCCTCCAGCGCGGCGGCGGCCACGATCGGCTTGAAGTTGGAGCCCGGCTGGAAGCCGTTGCCGCCGCCCATCGCCGCGTCCACGTTGTAGTTGACGACGGTCTGGTTCTTGTCCTTGTCGAGGCCGTACGGGCGGGTCTGGGTCATCGCCAGGATCTTGCCGCTGCCCGGCTCGACCATGGTCATCGCCGCCGAGACCGGATCGGTGACGAACACCTTCTTGGTCACCGCCTCCTGGGCGGCGGCCTGCTTGTCCGGGTCCAGGGTGGTGTAGACGTTCAGACCGCCCTGGTCCCACAGCTTCTTGCGCTCGGCCGCGGTCTTGCCGAACACCGGGTCCTGCTTGACCACATGGCGCACGTAGTCGCAGAAGAAGCCCATCCCGGCGTTGGCGGTGATGCAGCCGTTCTGCGGCTCCTTGTACTTCAGCCCCAGCGGGACGGCCTTGGCCTCCCTCGCCTGCTCCGCGGTGATGTGCTTGTTCTCCACCATCTTGTCGATGACGGTGTCCCGGCGCTTCTGGGCGGCGACCGGGTGCAGCTTCGGGTCGTACTGGGACGGGTTCTGCACCAGGCCCGCGAGCATCGCGGCCTCGGGCAGGTTGAGGTCCTTGGCGTCCTTGCTGAAGTACCGCTGGGCGGCCGCCTGGATGCCGTAGGCCTGGTGGCCGTAGAAGGTGATGTTCAGGTAGTTCGTGAGGATCTGGTCCTTCGTCAGATCCTCCTCCAGCTTGATGGCGTACCTGAGTTCCTCGATCTTGCGGCCCAGGGTCTTGCGCTGGGCGTCCAGCACGGCCTGCGGATCGTCGCCGGCCTTCTCGACGTTGACGTTCTTCACGTACTGCTGGGTGAGGGTGGACGCGCCCTGGACGGTCGCGCCGCTCTCGGCGTTCTTGGTGATGGCCCGCAGGACGCCCTTGAGGTCGACGGCGCCGTGCTCGTAGAAGCGGGCGTCCTCGATGTCCACCTGCGCCTGGCGGATCAGCGGGGCCATCTGGTCGGCGGGCAGGACGGTGCGGTCCCGCTCGTAGACCTTGGCTATCAGGCCGCCCTTGGCGTCGTATATCTGGGTCGCCTGAGTGAGCGGCGGGGTCTTGAAGTCGTCCGGAATGCTCTCGAAACTCTCGGCACCGCTCTTCGCGCCGAGCCCCAGCGCGCCGGCCGCGGGCAGGGCCACACCTGCCAGCAGGACGCCCGCCAGGGTGCTGTAGCCGAGGAACTTCAATCCGTGGCCCACCATGCCCAGCGGGGTCTCGCGGCGCCTGGGGCGCGGGACCCAGGTGTCGCCCGGGTCCGAGGCAGGTATGCGGCTCTTCGGTGACATAGCTGGAACCCTACGTCCACGAAAACCGCGCGTGGGACGGGTGTTCGCCAAGCTTTGTCACAAATCGGCGACAGATTCACCTCGTCAGGACACCTCGGACACCTGGCCGATGGGCGACCCTCCAGCCGAAGGGACCGTTCGTCTACGGCCGTTCACGAACGGCCGCCTCGGTGCAGGCGGCACCCCAGCCGAGCAGCGCCGCAATACGAGCGACGCCTCAGCCCGAGCGGCGCTTCCGGAGCAGGCCGAACACCGCGGCGCCGGCGGCGAGCAGGACCAGCAGCCCCACGCCGCCGCTCGACGGGCCGTCGGACGCGGGCGCCGCCGCGTCCCCGCCGGCCGACGGGGACGGCGCGGCGGACCCGGCCCCCGGGGCGGGCGCCGGTGCCGGCGTGGTGGACGGCGGGACGGTGTCGGGGAGTTGGTCGTTGTCGAGCGGCTCCCGCCAGACCGGGCTGTTCTTTCCCTCGGCGCCGTACAGCACGGCCCGCCCGTCGGCGGAGAAGGTGACGGACTCGCCCTGCCCCTGCCACGGGGCGGAGAGTGGAGCGGGTTTGACGGGCGCGTCACCCTGCCAGCGGTACAGGGTGGCGCCGAGGTACCCGCGCAGCACGAGCCGGGTGCCGTCCGGGGAGAAGGCCCCGTCGGTGATCCAGGGCACGTCGGCGACCCGGCGGAAGGTGTTGATGCCACTGGCGGAGAGCTTCTCCGGCCCCTGGTAGAGGCCGCCACCGCCCTGCTTCTTGCTGGCGATGTAGGCCCGGCCGGTGACGGGGTGGACCATCAGCGCCTCGGCGTCGCGCGGCCCGTCCTCGTAGCGGACCCGGTAGCGGACCGCGTCCACGGTCTGGTCCCGCAGTTCGGCGGGCTCGGCGAAGGCGTAGATCCAGACCTCCGGCCACTTCCCGCCGAGGTTGTCGCCGATGTCCCCGAGGTAGAGCCGCCCGTCGGGGCCGAGCGAGATCGCCTCGACGTCGCGCGGTTCCACTCCGCGCAGCGTGACGGTGGCGACGGTCCGGCCCTGCGAGTCGACGGCGTAGACGTACGGGCCGTCGTCGCTGTCGTTGTGCGTCCAGTAGACGCCCGGGTGGGACCGGCTCGCGGCGAGGCCACTGGACTCGGTGATGCGCGGGTCCCCGATGGTGAACAGCTGCCCCGCGGGGTCGGCCGCGCGGGCGGGCGGCGCGACCGTGAGGGTGGTGGCGGCGGTGGCGAGGCACGCCAGCAGCAGTGCCGCCGTTCGTCCGACCGACCTCTGACCTGCTTCCGTTCGCATCCTCAGCACCTGTCGATCCTCCCACGGCTGCCGAACGGGGTGAGCGGGCACCGGACCCGGGACGAGGGCGGGGTGCACCGTTTTCGTCACCTTGACGAGATCAGCCGCCGCCCAATATCGTCTGAGTGACGAAAAGGGGTGGTCATCCATGGCCGACATCACCAGGCGCTTCGGGCTGCGCCACCTGCGCGCCGTTCCCACCGCGCACATCCGCCACCTGCGCCGCGGCGAGGTCGCCCACGACGGCACCGGACTGGCCTTCTGGTTCCGCCCGCTCACCGCCGCGCTCTCCGAGGTGCCGGTGGACGACCGCGAGCTCGCGATGCTCTTCCACGCCCGCACCTCCGACTTCCAGGACGTCACCGTCCAGGCGACCCTCACCTACCGGATCACCGAGCCGGCCGTCGCCGCCGCCCGCGTGGACTTCGGCATCGACCCCGACACCGGTGCCTGGCGGGCCGCCCCGCTGGACCAGCTCGCGACCCTGCTCACCGAGACCGCCCAGCAGCACGCGCTCGGCCTGCTCGCCCGCACCACGCTCGCCGCCGCGCTGGTCGACGGCGTCAGTGCGGTCCGCGAGCGGATGGCCGACGGGCTCGCCGCGGAACCCCGGATCACCGAGACCGGGCTCGCCGTGATCGCCGTCCGGGTGGTCGCCCTGCGGCCCGAACCCGAGGTCGAGCGAGCCCTGCGCACCCCCGCCCGCGAACTGGTCCAGCAGGAGGCGGACCGGGCCACCTTCGAGCGGCGCGCGGTGGCCGTCGAACACGAGCGCGGGATCGCCGAGAACGAACTCGCCAACAAGATCGAACTGGCCCGGCGGGAGAAGCAGCTGATCACCCAGCAGGGCGCCAACCGCCGGCTCCAGGCCGAGGACGAGGCGGTGGCCGACCGGGTCCGCGCCGAGGCCGAGGCCGAGCGCCGGACCAGGCTCGCCACCGCCGAGGCACAGGCCGCACGCGCCCTCGGCGACGCCCGAGCCGCCGCCGAGGCCGCCTGGCTGACCGCCCACCAGCAGGCCGACCCGGCCGTCCTGCGGGCGCTCGCCCTGATGCGGCTGGCCGAGCACCTGCCCCGGATCGACAGCGTCACGCTCACCCCGGACCTGGTCACCGGGCTGCTGGCGAAGCTCTCCGGCGCAGCGGGTGGGGAGTGAGCCTCGCGCCCCGGGCGGTCCTGGTGCGCCGCCGCACCGAGTACGAGGAGCTGCTCGCCCACCACGGCACGCCCGGCCAGGCCGCCTTCTTCCTCTCCTCCCGGGGCCGGTCCGCCGACGAGGTGGAGCAGCGCCACCACCGGCAGGCGGACGCCCTGGCCCGGGCGGCGGCGGCCGTACCGCTGGACTGGCGGCGGACCAGGGTCGAGCGGGCCGACCTGCCGCGGTTCCTGTTCGAGCCCGAGGACGTGGTGGTCGTGGTCGGCCAGGACGGGCTGGTCGCGAACGTGGCCAAGTACCTGGACGGCCAGCCGGTGATCGGCGTGGACGCCGATCCGGGCCGCAACCCCGGCGTCCTGGTCCGCCACCGCGCCGAGGCCCTGCCCGCGCTGCTCCCGGCGGCGGTCGCGCGCAGCGGCGCCCGGCACCTGGAGGAGCGCACCATGGTCGAGGCGGTGGCCGACGACACCCAGCGGCTGCTGGCGCTGAACGAGGTGTACGTCGGGCAGCCCGGGCACCAGACGGCGCGCTACCGGCTGGCCGTGGACGGTTCGGCGGCCGAGCCGCAGGCCTCGTCCGGCGTGCTGATCGGTACCGGGACGGGGGCCACCGGCTGGTGCCGCTCCACCTGGCTGGAGCGCGGCGGCCCGATCGACCTGCCCTCGCCGGCGGCGCCCGAGCTCGGCTGGTTCGTCCGCGAGGCCTGGCCCTCCCCCGCGACCGGCACCTCCCGGGTGCACGGTCTGCTCGGCGACGGGCAGCAGCTGGTCCTGACCGTCGAGTCCGAGCGGCTGGTCGCCTTCGGGGACGGCATCGAGGCGGACGCGCTGGAGCTGACCTGGGGGCAGAGCGTCCGGGTGGGCGTGGCCGCGACCCGGCTGCGGCTGCTGGGCTGAGGCCGGGCCCGTCGGAGCGCGGCCCTTCGACAGGGGGCCGTCCCCCGCAGGGCCGCCGCCCGTCAGAGCAGGGTCAGGATGCGCGGGCCGTCCGCGGTGATCGCCACGGTGTGCTCGATGTGCGCGGCCCGGCTGCCGTCGACGCTGCGCAGCGTCCAGCCGTCCGGGTCGGTGTGGTAGTCGTCCCGGCCGCCGGCCGTGAGCATCGGCTCGATCGCGAGCACCAGTCCGGGTCGCAGCGGGTAGCCGCGGCCCGGTCGGCCCTCGTTGGGTACGTGCGGGTCCTCGTGCATCCGCCGGCCGATGCCGTGCCCGCCGAAGCCCTCGAGCAGCCCGTGGCGGGCGCCGCGCGCGACGGTGCCGATCGCGTGTCCGATGTCCCCGACCCGGTTGCCGACCACGGCCGCGGCGATCCCGGCGTCGAGCGCCCGGCGGGTGGCGTCGATCAGCTCCGTGTCCCCCGGCCTCGGGGTGCCGACGGTGAAGCTGACCGCCGCGTCGCCCGCCCAGCCGTCGAGCACGGCGCCGCAGTCGATGCTGACCAGGTCCCCGTCGCCCAGCCGGTAGCCGTCGGGGATGCCGTGCACCACCGCGTCGTTGACGGAGGCGCAGATGACCGCCGGGAACGGCACCGGTGCGAAGGCCGGCCGGTACCCGAGGAACGGCGACGACGCCCCCGCCGCCCGCAGCACCCCGCGCGCCACCTCGTCCAGTTCCAGCAGGCTCACCCCCACGGCGGCCGCCTCCTCCACCGCGGCCAGGGCCTGCGCCACCACCCGCCCGGCCTCGCGCATCGCCGCCAGCGCCGCGTCCGACTTCAGTTCCACCACGACTGCACTCCTCGTCCCGCACTGCCAATTCTTATACCGGTATATCTATCACGGTCTCGGCGGTATTAGTATCGGGGCATGGTGAGGACCCCACTGACCCCCTGGGAGCGCGAACGCGGCGAGCGCTTCGGCGCGCTGCTGCGCGAGGCGCGCGGCGAGCGCAGCATGGTCGAGGTGGCGGCCGTGGCCGGCATCTCGGCGGAGACCCTGCGCAAGATCGAGACCGGCCGGGCCCCGACGCCGGCCTTCTTCACCATCGCCGCGCTGGCCTTCGCCCTCGGCCTCTCGCTCGACCGGCTCGCCACCGCGGTCGCCGCCACCGACCCCGCCGAGGACGAACCGGCACTCTCGGCCTAGCCGCTACGGAGGGCACGCGGCCCGCCTTCGCCTGCCCTCCGGGGGGACGGCCGGGCGTCCGCGGACGGCACGGACACGCGCGGCGGGAAGAGCCCGGAAAGATTCCTGGACACCGATGTCGAGAACGCGCAACCGGCTCCGTCCCGGTGGTGATCGCGACCACAATGGGTCGCACCAGCACCCAGGAGAGACACCATGGCCAAGTACCTGTTGCTCAAGCACTACCGCGGCGCCCCGGCGGCGGTCAACGACGTGCCCATGGACCAGTGGACGCCGCAGGAGATCTCGGCGCACATCCAGTACATGCGGGACTTCGCGGCCCGGCTGGAGGGGACCGGCGAGTTCGTCGACGGCCAGGCACTCGCCCCCGAGGGCAGCTGGGTCCGGTACGACGGCGAGGGGCGCCCGCCGGTCACCGACGGCCCGTTCGCCGAGACCAAGGACCTCATCGCCGGCTGGATGGTGATCGACGTCGACAGTCACGAGCGCGCCGTCGAGCTGGCCGGGGAGCTGTCCGCCGCCCCCGGTGCGGGCGGGGAGCCGATCCACGAGTGGCTCGAACTGCGCCCGTTCCTGGCCGAGCCGCCCACCATCACGGAGTGACCTCCCAGGTGAACGAGGTCCTGCTCCGGAGCCTCACCCCGAGCGTGCTCGGGATCCTCGTCCGCCGCGGAGCCGACTTCGCGGCGGCCGAGGACGCCGTGCAGGACGCGCTGGTCGAGGCGGTCCGGCTCTGGCCGGCCGACCCGCCGCGCGACCCCAAGGGCTGGCTGATCACCGTCGCCTGGCGCAAGTTCCTCGACGCGACCAGGGCGGACACCGCCCGCCGCCGGCGTGAGGACCTCGTCGACGACGAGCCGGCGTCCGGGCCCGCGCCCGCGGCGGACGACACGCTCCAGCTCTACTTCCTGTGCGCCCACCCGTCGCTGACGCCCTCGTCCGCGGTCGCGCTCACGCTGCGCGCCGTGGGCGGGCTGACCACCCGCCAGATCGCCCGGGCCTACCTGGTGCCAGAGGCGACCATGGCCCAGCGGATCAGCCGGGCCAAGCGCACCGTCTCCGGCGTGCGCCTCGACCGGCCCGGCGACGTCGCCACCGTGCTGCGCGTCCTCTACCTGGTCTTCAACGAGGGCTACTCCGGCGACGTCGACCTCGCCGCCGAGGCGATCCGGCTCACCCGGCAGCTCGCGGCCGCGATCGACCACCCCGAGGTGGCGGGGCTGCTCGCCCTCATGCTGCTCCACCAGGCCCGGCGCGCCAGCCGGACCGCGCCCGACGGCAGCCTGGTGCCGCTCGCCGAGCAGGACCGCGGCCGCTGGGACACCGGGTCGATCGCCGAGGGCGTCGGGATCCTCCAGACGGCCCTCGCCCGCGACCGGCTGGGCGAGTTCCAGGCCCAGGCCGCCATCGCGGCGCTGCACGCCGACGCGCCCACCGCCGAGGAGACCGACTGGGTGCAGATCGTCGAGTGGTACGACGAGCTCGCGCGCCTGACCGACAGTCCGGTCGTCCGGCTCAACCGGGCGGTGGCGGTCGGCGAGGCCGACGGTCCGCGCGCCGGTCTGGCGGCGCTCGCGGCGCTGGACGAGTCGCTGCCCCGCCACACGGCGGTGGCGGCGTACCTCCACGAGCGCGACGGCGACCTGGCGACGGCCGCACGGCTGTACGCGCAGGCGGCTCACAAGGCACCCGACCTCGCCGAGCGCGACCACCTGACGCGCCAGGCCGCCCGGCTCAACGCCCTCCGGCGGCGCTGACGGGTCGCGCCCGGTTCCTCCTCGGCCGCCGCGATGACGCTCCGGCCACCCCGGCCGCACCGGCCGCCGCCGTGACGCCCCGGGGGCCCAAGGGCCGGCTCAGATGTCCCGGACGAAGAGGATGGCGTCGGTCCGGTCGGTGGTGGCCGGGTCGAGGGAGAAGTAGGTGTGGTCGGCCGGGACGCGGGGTGCCGGCTTCCGGTCGAGGGCCGCGGCGAGCCGACCCGGGTCGAGGACGGCGCGGGCGTGCGGCAGGGTCGACAGGAGGCCTTCGAGGGTGTCGGGAGGGGGGATGTCGGAGCCGCGGGTGCCGAAGGTGGTGGCGGCGAAGGCGTACCGGTCGCCGAGGCGGGTGCCGATGACGGCGCCCGCGCTCCACCACTGCAGCAGCTGGCCGGCGAACCGCACCTGGCTCCGGTCGCGCTGCAGGTGGCGGTTGTGGGCGAAGGCGAGGACGGGCCCACGGCGGGCCTCGCGGCGGACGACGGCGTCCAGGTTGTCGGCCATCATCGCGTCGCGCAGGCCCATCAGGGTGCTGACGCGGGTGGGCGCGGTGTCGGCCAGGCCTGCGTGGTAGCGCAGGAGTCCGGTGGCGGTGCGGGCGTGCAGACCGGCGCGCCAGTGCTCCTCGGCGGACGTGACGGCCACCAGGTGCGGGGCGTGCAGGGTGAGCAGCACGCCCAGATCGTCGGCGGCCAGGCGCAGTTGGGCGGCCTCGGGGGTGCGGCCGACGGACCGGGCGGGGTCCGTGAGGGCGGCCGGGTCGGTCCAGCGCTCGTCGGGGCCGAGCAGGTCGTCAAGGGTCTCGCGGCTCCAGGCCGGGTCCAGGTGGTCGGCGAGGTAGGCGTGCAGGGCGGTCAGGGCCGGGCGGGGGCTCGCGGCGCCGGTCGTCTCCAGGGGGCCGTCGAAGCCGTGGAAGCGGAGCCGCTCGTGCCGGGGGCGCTGCTCGTTGTGGGCGCGCATCCAGCGCAGGAGTTCGCGGTTGGCGGGTGAGGCGCCGAACCCGTGGCTGAAGCCCCGGCCCGCCGCGTCGTCGAGGGTCCCGGTGCCGTCGGCCACGTACGCGTCGGCGACCAGGGCCGAGAGGCAGTCGGTCTCAAGGGCGATCGAGCGGTAGCCCTCGTGTTCGACGAGGTGGCGGAAGAGCTCGTTGCGCAGCTCGGGGAAGGCTTCGACGCCGTGGGTGGGCTCGCCGAGGCCGAGCAGGAGGGTGTCAGGGGACAGGAGCGCGGTGAGGGCGCCGCCGCTGAACGGGCGGGCGGCGTCCCGGATCGAGGCCGTCATGGATTCAACCGTATCGTTGAACCTTCGGTGTAAACTTTGGCGCCATTTCCGGCTGTCGGCGAGGACGAACCTTCACATGCGGTTGCGACCCATCGATCTGGCGCGCGAGCACGGCCTGTCCACCCAGGCGGTGCGCAACTACGAGGAGGCGGGGATCCTGCCGCCGGCCGAGCGCACGCCGCACGGCTACCGCGTCTACGCCCCGCGCCATGCGGCGGCGTTGCGGACGTTCCTGGCGCTGGTCCCCGCCCACGGCCATGCGACCGCGGGGGCGGTGATGCGGGCCGTGAACGGCGCCGCGGTCGAGCAGGCGCTGCGGTTGATCGACGAGAGCCACGTCCAACTGGCCGACGACCGGCGGACGTTGGACGCCGTGGCGGCGGCGCTGGGCGACCTGGCGCCGCCGCGCGGGCCGGAGCCGGGTGGGACGTTCATCGGACCGCTGGCGCACCGGCTGGGCATTCGGCCGGCGACGCTGCGCAAGTGGGAGCGGGCCGGGCTGGTCACGCCCCGCCGTGACCCGCGCACCGGCTACCGCGTCTACACCTCCGCCGACGTGCGCGACGTGCTGCTCGCCCACCAGCTGCGGCGGGGCGGGCACGGGCTGGAGCAGATCGCCCGGGTGCTGGAGCGGGTGCGGTCGGCGGGCGGCCCGGAGCCGCTGCAGGCGACGCTGGAGGAGTGGCGCGAGCGGCTGACGGCCCGGGGCCTGGCGATGCTGTCGGGTGCGGCCGCGCTCGACGGCTACCTGGGGACGAGGCTCCGGGCGGGAGACGCTCCCCCGGGGCGCGCCTGAACGGCTGACCGGTGGTGGGGCGGTCAGCCGTTCAGGGGTGCCTGCGCGGACAGGGAGTGCCTGCGCGGACAGGGAGTGCCTGCGCGGTCAGGGAGTGTCTGCGCGGTGAGCGGGTCCCGGCGCGGTCAGGCGGTGATGCCGCCGTCGAGGACGAGGTCGGCGCCGACGGTGAAGGCCGCCTCGGGCGAGGCCAGGTGGAGGACGGCTGCGGCGATCTCCTCGGGGGCCCCGGCGCGGCCGACGGGGACGCCGGACTTCATGCGGTCGGCCTTCTCGGCGGCGTTCTCGCCGGGGCGGGTGGACATCGTCGTCTCCACCGGACCCGGGCTGACGGAGTTGATGCGGACGCCCTCGCCGATGTGGTCGCGGGCGGCGCTGCGGGTCAGGGTGGCGACGGCCGCCTTGCTGACGGCGTAGGCACCGAGACCGGACAGGCGCATGTGGGTGCCGAGGTTGGAGGAGAGGTTGACGATGGCGCCGCCGCCGTTGGCCCGCATGTGGGCGATCTGGTGCTTCATCGCGAGGAAGGTGCCGGTGACGTTGATGTCGAGTACCCGCTGCCAGTCCTCCTCGTCGAGGTCCGCGATCGGCGCGGGGTTGCCGAGGATGCCGGCGTTGTTGACGGCGACGTCCAGGCCGCCGAAGGCCTCGACAGCCTCCCGCACCAGCCGGGCGGCGTCCTGGCCCTTGGACACGTCGGCGACCAGGGCGACGGCCTTGCCGCCCTCGGCCTCGATGAGTGCGACCGTCTCGGCGAGCGGGCCCCCGGTGCGGCCGGCGACCGCGACCCGGGCGCCCTCCCGGGCGAAGGCGAGGGCGATCGCCCGGCCGATGCCGGTGCCGCCGCCGGTGACCAGGACGGACTTGTCGGCGAAACGCGTGCTCATGCGGAGTACTCCTTGGTGTGGATGATCTGCGGGTGTCGGGTGGTTCGGGACGCCGCGGCCACGGCCGCGGCGGTGAGGGCCAGCCCTGCGGAGGCCGCCGCGAAGGCGGTGGCGTAGCCGCCGACCACGGTCGGGCGGGTCGCCGCGAGCGCCATCAGGGCGGCCAGGCCGGTGGTGGGGCCGAGCTCCATGGCGGTGTTCAGCACGCCCGCCGCCAGGCCCGTGCGCTGCACCGGTACACCGGCGGTGGCGAGGACCGCCGAGCCGGCGAAGGCCGGTCCGGCCCCGGCGGGCAGCAGGAGCAGGCCGGGGAGCAGCCCGGTCGTGTAGGGGGTGTCGGGTCCGAGGCCGGCGAGCAGGGCCAGGCCGGCCGCCGCGAGCAGCAGGCCCCCGGTGGTGACGGCGGCGGCGCCGTAGCGGGCGGCCAGCCGTCCGGCGGCCCGACCGGCCAGGAGCAGTGCCGCGGCGTACGGCAGGAAGGCGGCCGAGGTGGCCAACACGCTCCAGCCGCGCACCTGTTGGAGGTAAAGGGCGAGCAGGAGGAAGGTCAGTGCGGTGCCGGCGGCGGTCGCCATGACGGCGGCCAGGGCGGCGGCCCTGCGCCGGTCGGCGAGGAAGCCGGGCGGCAGCAGCGGGTCGGCGGTCCGGCGCTCGGCGGCCGCGAAGGCGAGCAGCAGGGCGAGGCCGGCGGCGAGCGGTCCGAGGACGACGGGATCGCTCCAGCGGTGCTCCCCGTAGCTGACCAGGCCGTAACTGGCCGCGCAGATACCGGTGGTGGCGAGAACGGCGCCGCGCAGGTCGAGACCGGGCCGGGTGCGGCCGGGCCGCGCTCCGGGCGGCGCCTCGGACGGCGCCTCGGACGGCGCCTCGGCCGGTGGCTCGACGGGCGGCTCGACGGACGGCTCGACGGGCGGCTCGGCCCGTGGGAGCCAGCGTCCGGCCAGGGCGAGCCCCGCGAGGGCGACCAGCACCGGCACGGCGAACAGCCAGCGCCACGAGACCCAGGTGGTGACCACGCCGGAGAGCAGGTTGCCGCCGGTGGCGCCGAGCACCGAGAGTCCTCCCCAGGCCGCCATCGCCCTTCGGTAGTCGGCGACTTGGGGGTGCAGTGCGCGGACCACCGCGACTGCGGCCGGGGCGGCGAGCGCGGCGCCGATCCCCTGTGCGAAGCGGGTGGCGAGCAGGACGGGGAAGTCGGGAGCGGCGGCCGCGGCCACCGAGGCCGCCGCGAGCAGGGCGAGGCCGACCCGCAGGACGCGGCGCCCGCCGTGGCGGTCGGCGAGCCTGCCACCGAGCAGCAGCAGGGAGCTGAAGGAGAGTCCGTAGGCGGCGCTGAGCAGCAGCACGCCGGACGGGCCGAGCCCGAACTCCCGGGCGACCAGGGGCAGCGGGACGGACAGGATCATGATCGTGAAGATCAGCGTCGCCTGGACGCCGCCGAGCAGTGCGAAGCCTGGACGTAAAGCCATGGAACCCACCCCCTTACTATATTGACCGTTCGGTCCAGTATTGAGACAGCAGAAGGCACCGCCACAGCCCCCGCGAATCCTCAGTCCAGCAGTGCGAGCGCCTGCTCCGCGGCGTCGCGCACCCGGACCGCACCCTCGTCGGTCTTGCCGATCACCCGCAGACCCTGCATCAACACCAGCAGCATCCGGGCCAGCGCCCGCGGGTCGCGCCCGTCCGGCAGCTCGCCCTGCGCCTCGGCGCGGACCAGGGCCGCGGTGAGCACCGCCTCCAGGTGCCCCAGGCTCGCCTCCACCCGGCGGGCCGAGTCCCGGTCGTGCGGGGCCAGTTCGACGGCGGTGTTGGTGATGAAGCAGCCGCGCTTCAACCCGTCCTCGGCGGCCTCCCGCGCGTAGCGGCGGACCAGCGCGCGGACGGCCGGCAGGACCGGTCCCGGCTGCGAGAGCTCGGCCAGCAGCACCGGGTTGGACTGCTCGGCGTAGCGCTCCAGCGCCCGCAGGTACAGCTCGTGCTTGTTGCCGAAGGTCGCGTAGATGCTGGCACGGGCGATCCCGAGCCCGTCGACCAGGTCGGCCATCGAGGTCGCCTCGTAGCCGCGCTGCCAGAACAGCTCAAGAGCCGACTGGAGCGCCGCGTCGGGGTCGAATTCCTTGGTCCGTGCCATGTCCTGAACCCTAGCCCTATCTAGATCGATCGGTCAAGAAAAGAAGGCCCGCTCCGGATCACCCCGGGGCCGACCCCGAATCGACCCGCGCCACCCCGACCGCGCCGACCACTTCGGGGGCGATTCATCTGACGGAGTATTGTCAACCAACCTGGAGTAAGGCTACCCTTACTCCCCACCCTCGCCCCCTCTCGCCCGTTCCCCCCACAGGAGGCGCTTCCCCCATGCCAGCACGCCCCATTCCGGCGGTCGACACCGCCCGCCCAGTGATCCTGACGGTCTTTCGGGTCGTCGTCGGCCTGCTCTTCGCCTGCCACGGAGTCGCCTCGCTGTTCGGCGTACTCGGCGGCGCCAAGGGCGGCGGCTCCGTCCCGGTCGGCGAGTGGCCCGGGTGGTGGGCCGCCCTGATCCAACTCGTCGGCGGCATCCTCGTCCTGGTCGGCCTCGGTACCCGGACCGCCGCGCTGCTCTGCTCCGGCTCGATGGCGTACGCGTACTTCTCCGTGCACCAGGAGCACGCGCTGATGCCGATTCAGAACGGCGGCGAGGCCTCGGCCATGTTCAGCTTCGCGTTCCTGGCCATCGCGGCGCTCGGCCCGGGGCCGTTCGCGCTGGAGCGGCTGCTGCCCCGGCGCGCCGGCACCGGCCTGACCGGGCAGCCGGGGAGCGCCGAGCGCGCCTCGCAGCCGGCCCCGACGCGCTGACCGAACCGGGTGCAGCAACCGGGGCGGGCCGGTCCACCGGCCCGCCCCGACCCGTTTCAGCCCTCGGCGAGGTGACGCTCGACCGTGGCCACCTTGGCGGTGAGCCCGTCCGTCACCCCGGCCCGGTCGTCGATCTTGATCACCGTGCTGACCCGGTTGCCGTAGGCCTTCACCGCCTCGATCGCCTCCCGGATCACCGGCATCACCTCGTCCCACTCCCCCTCGATGCTGGTGAACATCGCATCCGTGCGGTTGGGCAGCCCACTCGCCCGGACCACCCGGACGGCGGCGGCGACCGCCTCCCCGACATCCTCACCGATCCCCAGCGGGGTGACCGAAAACGCTGCGATCACGACTCCGTCGCTCCTCACTCCATCGCCCTGCTCGGGCGTGCCCGAGGCCCCGGAACCGGGGCCGAGCCCAGGCTAGTGCCGCGCGAAACCGCGCCGAAGGCCCTCACACCACCGTCGGCAGCGGCGGCTCGACCGCCAGCGGCGCGGTGCTGCGGGCCCGGTGCTGCGCGGCCCAGGAGGCGAGGGCGACGGTGCAGGCGTGGTCCAGGTGGCGCAGCCCCGACCGGTCCAACTCGACCGGGCGGTCGGCCGGGAGCCGCTCCAGCGCGTCGAGGAGCCGGGGCAGCCGCAGGAAGGTCGCGTTGCCGCTCAGCCGCACCCGCAGCACCCCGTCGCCCTCGTGCGCCGGGGCCTCCTCCACGGCGATCTGCAGGTGCGAGGTCTGCCAGGCCGACTTGACGACGGCCAGGCCGATCCCGATCAGCACGCCCTCGAACAGGTCGGTGGTGATGATGGCGACCGCCGTCACCCCGAGCACCACCGCCTCCCCCCGGTGCTCGCGGCAGAGGCCGGCGATCCGCCGGACCGGGACGAGCTTGGCGCCCGCGTGCACCAGCACGGCGGCCAGCGCCGTCAGCGGGATCAGCCCGAGCGCGCCGGGCAGCAGCGCGGTGAACAGCAGCAGCCAGGCCCCGTGCAGGGTGCGCGAGGTCTTGGTGCGGGCGCCCGCCTGGACGTTGGCGGCACTGCGGACGATCACCGCCGTCATCGGCAGCGCGCCGAGCAGCCCGCAGAGCGTGTTGCCGACGCCCTGGGCGGTCAGCTCGCGGTCGTAGTCGGTGCGCGGTCCGTGGTGCATCCGGTCGACGGCCGCCGCGCTGAACAGGGTCTCGGCGGAGGCGATCAGCGTGAAGGCGAGGATGGTGCCGAGGCCCGCCGCGCCGGCCAGCGCGCCGAGCGCGTCGCGGTCGGGCAGGGCGACCACGTCCAGCAGGCCGGACACCCGGACCCGGGCCACCGGCAGGTCGGCGACGGCCGTGACGGCGGCCGCGATGCCGACGGCGGCCAGCGGCGCGGGCACCGCCCGGGCGACCCTGGGCGGCAGGTACGTCCAGAGCACCAGCAGCAGCAGGGTGGCGATGCCGACGCCCACGGCGGCCGGGGCGGCGGCGCCGGTGGCGGCGTCGCGCAGCAGCGCGGGCAGCCCGGCGATCTTCTCGGGCCCGGTGGCGGGCGCCTTGCGGTCGGCGAGCGCGTACAGCTGGCCGAACAGCAGGGTCAGGCCGATCCCGGCCAGCATGCCGTGCACCACGGAGGCCGACATGGCCCGGAACCAGCGGCCCAACCGTAAGGCGCCCATGGCGAGTTGGAGCAGACCGGTGGCGAGGACGAGGATGCCGAGGGCGCCCGCGCCGAACTCCTGCACGGCCTCGTAGACCAGCACGGTCAGTCCGGCGGCGGGGCCGCTGACCTGGAGGCTGCTGCCGGGCAGGGCGCCGACCACCAGGCCGCCGACGATCCCGGTGACCAGCCCCAGCTCGGCCGGGACGCCGGAGGCTACGGCGACCCCGACGCAGAGCGGCAGCGCGACCAGGAAGACCACCAGCGAGGCCGGCAGGTCGTACCGCCAGGGGACGGCGCGCAGCGCGCGGAGGGGGCCGCGGCCCGGCGGGGCGTTCTCGCGCGGGCCTCCGGGCGGGCTGTTGCTGGGGCGGCTCACCGGGCCACCGCCGGGGTGCGCAGGGGCGGGCGGGGGAGACAGCGGGCGGGGTGGTCCATGGGTGCGCTCCTTCCGCGCACCCGCCGCGGCGGGCGCGCTGTTGCTGGGCACGGCGCGGTGGGCCGCACGGTCCGGTCAGCCGCACCGCGCGATCAGGCGCACGGCGCGGGCGGTGACGGTGCGGGCGAAGGGACGGTGCGGCGGCGGCCCGGGTGGCCGCTGGTTGTCGCGGTGGGTCGCGGTGGCTGACGGCGGCGGGGCGGGTGCGGTCAGGGGGCTCGTCCCTCGATCGGGTGCGGGCGGACCGGGCACGCTGGTCCTGGACGGGACGCGACGGCCGGAGCTCCCCCGCTCCCCGGTCGATCCCGGATCCCCCTGCCGCAGCCCTCGTTGAACATGGAAACCATGACGGGCCCGGCGTGGCACCGACGGTACCCAGCACCCGGGCACAGGCCGACCTCGCTCACCATCCCTTCACCCGTACCTCACACCGGCCCCGCATCCCGGCCCGGATCGGGCCCTTCGACGGGTACGGCAGTTCGCCGGTCGAGAAGACGTCCGAATACGCACGACAGCGCGCGGGGCGGGGCCGGGCCGCCCCGCCGGGCATCCGAGGCAGCACCACCCCGCCGGGTACCCACGGCAGGGCCGACCCGCTTGCAGCAAACGACGACGACCGGGCCCGGAACGCCCCGCAGAGCTGGAGGAAGCGGCGGTGGTCCGCCCCCGCCGGCCGTGGCAGCCTGACGGGACGCCCTGCGCGCCGCCCGCCACCTGCGGTTTCCCCGACCGCCGCCCGGCGCGCCAGGCTTCCACATTCTGTTGAAAGTCCCCTTGACGCCCCGACAGGCCTCGCCTTACTTTGTTTCCACATACAGAAACCGTTCTTCCGTATGGTGGAATTCTGGAGATGAGCCCTCCGACCCACTGCGGGCCGACGCAGGAGAAACCCGATGCCTCGTATGACAGCCGCCCGCGCGGCGGTGGAGATCCTCAAGCTCGAAGGCGTTGAGGTCGCGTTCGGCGTGCCGGGCGCAGCGATCAACCCCTTCTACGCCGCCCTCAAGGCCTCCGGTGAGATCAGGCACACGCTGGCCCGGCACGTCGAGGGCGCCTCCCACATGGCGGAGGGCTACACCCGCGCCAAGGCCGGCAACATCGGTGTCTGCATCGGCACCTCCGGCCCGGCCGGCACCGACATGATCACCGGCCTCTACTCGGCGATCGCCGACTCGATCCCGATCCTGTGCATCACCGGCCAGGCACCGGTCTCCAAGCTGCACAAGGAGGACTTCCAGGCCGTCGACATCGCCTCGATCGCCAAGCCGGTCACCAAGGCGGCGACCACCGTGCTGGAGGCCGCGCAGGTCCCCGGCGTCTTCCAGCAGGCCTTCCACCTGATGCGCTCCGGCCGTCCCGGCCCGGTCCTGATCGACCTGCCGATCGACGTCCAGCTGACCGAGATCGAGTTCGACCCGGACACCTACCAGCCGCTGCCGGTCTACAAGCCCCGCGCCAGCCGGGCCCAGGCCGAGAAGGCGCTCCAGTTCCTGCTGGAGTCCGAGCGCCCGCTGATCGTCTCCGGCGGCGGCATCATCAACGCCGACGCCTCCGACCTCCTGGTCGAGTTCGCCGAGCTGACCGGCGTCCCGGTCATCTCCACCCTGATGGGCTGGGGCACCATCCCCGACGACCACGAGCTGAGCGCCGGCATGGTCGGCGTCCAGACCTCGCACCGCTACGGCAACGCGACCTTCCTGGAGTCGGACTTCGTCCTCGGCATCGGCAACCGCTGGGCCAACCGCCACACCGGGTACAACCTGGAGGCGTACACCAAGGGCCGCAAGTTCGTCCACGTCGACATCGAGCCCACCCAGATCGGCAAGATCTTCGCCCCGGACTACGGCATCGCCTCCGACGCCAAGGCCGCGCTGGAGCTGTTCATCGAGGTCGCCAAGGACCTCAAGGCCGCGGGCCGGCTGCCGGACTTCGGCTCCTGGGCCGCCTCCGCCCAGGAGCGCAAGGCCACCCTGCTGCGCCGCACGCACTTCGACAACATCCCGATGAAGCCGCAGCGCGTCTACGAGGAGATGAACAAGGCCTTCGGCCCGGAGACCCGCTACGTCACCACCATCGGCCTCTCCCAGATCGCCGGCGCGCAGATGCTGCACGTCTACAAGCCGCGCAACTGGATCAACTGCGGCCAGGCCGGCCCGCTCGGCTGGACCATCCCGGCCGCGATCGGCGCCGCCACCGCCGACCCCGGGACCCCGATCGTCGCGCTCTCGGGCGACTACGACTTCCAGTTCATGATCGAGGAGCTGGCGGTCGCCGCCCAGCACAAGGTCCCCTACATCCACGTGCTCGTGAACAACGCCTACCTCGGCCTGATCCGCCAGGCGCAGATCGGGCTGGACATCAACTTCCAGGTCAACCTGGAGTTCGAGAACATCAACGCCCCGGAGCTCGGCGTCTACGGCGTCGACCACGTCAAGGTCGCCGAGGGCCTCGGCGTCAAGGCGATCCGCGTCACCGACCCGAACGAGCTGGCCGCCGCGTTCGAGGAGGCCAAGAAGCTCGCCGCCGAGCACAGCGTCCCGGTCGTGGTCGAGGCCATCCTGGAGCGCATCACCAACATCTCGATGAGCCGGACCGTCGACATGAGCAACGTGACCGAGTTCGAGGAGGTCGCCACCCTGCCGGAGCACGCCCCGACGGCGATCAAGCCGCTGGCGCTCTGAGCGGCGCCCGGTCGTGAGCGGCGGCCGACCGGCCCGGCCCCGGGCCCGGTGGTAGTGGGGGGCCTCTCCCCCGACACCACCGGGCCCGCCCCCCGCCGGGGCCTCCGGCAGGCGTTCGGCGCGGCTATCGTGCGGGTACGCATCAAGGAATGCCCGCGCGACCACCGCGCGGGCTTCCGCACCCCCGGGAGGCCCGAGCCGTGCCCTTCACCATGAGCGTCGCCGACCGCGAGAGCTTTCTGGCCGCCCCGCACGTCGGCGTGCTCGCCGTCGGCGGCGCGGGCGCCGAACCCGGCGCCGGCCTGCTGGCCGTCCCGATCTGGTACTCCTACCGCCCCGGCGGTGTGCTCACCGTCCTGACCGGCCGCGACTCCGCCAAGACCCGGCGGATCACCGCCGCGGGCCGCTTCGCCCTCTGCGCCCAGCAGGAGGAGCCGCCCTGCCGCTACGTGAGCGTCGAGGGCCCGGTGGTCGCGATCGAGGACCGGCTCGACCCCGCCGAGCGCGCCGCCATGGCCCACCGATACATGCCGACCGCCACCGCCCGCGCCTACCTCGCCGCCACCGCCGAACAGCTGACCGCCGACATCGCCATCCGGATGCGCCCCGAGCGCTGGCACAGCGCCGACTTCTCCGCCGTCGCCGCGCGGCTCGGTTCGAACACCGCCCCGGCGGCGGAACACCCGTAGCCCGGTTGTGGTTGACGTAGGCGGGAGCGGCTACCGTTCCGAGCGAGTCCCGTGACGAGGCCCGCAACGAGTCCCGTCCCGACACCCGACCATCCCGAAGGGCACCCACGTGAGCCTGTACGACATCCCGCTGCGCACCCTGTCCGGCGAGGCCGCCTCGCTGGCCGACTACAAGGGCAAGGCGCTGCTGATCGTGAACGTCGCCTCCAAGTGCGGCCTGACCCCGCAGTACGCGGGCCTGGAGCGGCTCCAGGAGCGCTACGCCGCGCGCGGCTTCACCGTGCTGGGCTTCCCGTCGAACCAGTTCGCCGGGCAGGAGCCGGGCAGCTCCGAGGAGATCCAGACCTTCTGCTCCACCACCTACGGCGTCAGCTTCCCGCTGTTCGAGAAGACGGACGTGAACGGCGACGACCGCCACCCGCTGTACGCGGCGCTGACCCAGACCGCCGACGCCGAGGGCCAGGCCGGGGACGTCTCCTGGAACTTCGAGAAGTTCCTCGTCTCGCCGGACGGCACCGTCGCCGCCCGCATCCGCCCGCGCACCGAGCCGGAGTCCGACGAGGTCATCACCGCGATCGAGGCCCTCCTCCCGGCCTGACGCACACCACACCCGCCGAACGGGCCCGGGGCCACCGCCCCGGGCCCGTTCGCATGCCCGCCCGCCCGGCGCGCAGGCAGTCGGCGGGTCTCCCGGACGGACGCGGTGTTCGGGAGCGGCGGCGCTCAGCGCGGGGTGACCCAGTGCGGTGCCCAGGTCCCGGCGGTGCCGTGGCCGGCCGGGGTGGTGGCGAGGTGGGCGCGGAGGGTGGCCAGCGCCGGGTGGGGGTTGTCGCGGTGCCAGAGGAGCGAGTGCGGGTAGACGGGCGTCGGATCGGTCACCGGGATGCGGCGCAGGCCGTGGCCGGCGGGCCAGATGAGGCGGGTGTGCTCGCCCATGAAGGTGGCCAGGGCCGGGGTGTCGGCGATGGTGTCCAGCAGGGCGTCGGAGCCGAAGTTGGGACCGGTCGCCTCGATGGCGAGGCCGAACTCCGCGACGAGGTCGTCGTAGTAGGCGCCCCACTCGCTACCGGGGACGATGCCGGGCATCCAGATCCGGTGGCCGGCCAGCTGATCGACGGTCACCGACCGTGCTCCCGCGGCGACAAAGGTGCGTACTGCTTCGAGATCCACGCGGCACTAGTGAACAACGGACGGTTGTGGAGAGCCGGCAGTGCGGTTGTTCGACTCAATCGACCCACAGAAGTTGGACCAGAACCGCAACTCACGCACAGGCGCCGAGAGTACCCGTGCGGCGTGTCGACCCAGGCTCGCGGTCATGGTGGTCCGTGAGGTGGAATGGGTCCGATCGGGCCGTGGGTCTGATGATCGGGCTGGAGTGCTTGGGTGGGGACGATCCTCAAAGGCGTGAGCCACGTGCGCTGGCACGAGTTGAAGCATGCCCATGGATCTGCGGCAGAGGTTCCCGGTCTGCTGTCGCGGATCGCGTGGGGCGACGCCCGGGCGAGCGAGGAAGCACCGCCGCCGGTCCCGTCGGGCAGGGACCATCCCCCGCGCGCGGGGAACGGGAACGAAGCCCGGCCGGGATCAGAACTCGGCTGTGTCGAGTTCGAGGCTCAGTGGGGCCGGTAGCTGTAGAGGGGTTCCGAAGGGGTGGGGCCCTTCGACCCGGGTATAGCCGAGCTGGCCCGGCTGGGAGAACAGGGTGCAGGTGCGTTCCTGGCGGTCGACCAGGAGGTACACGGGAGCGCCGAACTGCGAGTAGCGCCGACGCTTCGCGGTCCTGTCGGTGTCACCGTTCGATGGTGACGTCACCTCGACGACGAGCACGGTCTGGTCCGGAAGGAGTGCTCCCTCCGTCTTCGCCAGCTCGGCAGGAACCACCGCGAGGTCCGGCACGTAGAAGTTCTCCGTACCGGGCAGGTCGAGGTTCCCGGAGCCGGCCCGAAGGCCCAGTTCGCGCATGCGGGGCCCGATCTGCTCACGAATCAGATCGACAGAGCTCTCGTGGGCCCAGGACGGTGACACGGGGGTGATGACTCCCTCGACGATCTCGACACGGTCACCCGCAACATGCTGAATCGCGTACTTCAGGGCCTGCTCCGGATTCGGCACCCGACTGTAGTCACCCGGGCCGGCATGCGCTGTGCTCACGTGCTGCTCTCCTGTCCGGATCTCAGATCCTCAGAGCGGACCGGACCATTGACAGTTGGTCGTGTCTGCTGCGGCCTGGCTGCCACGGCCGCAAGTACCGCGCCGGCCCCGGTGAGCACAGGCGCCAGGAGGAGCCAAGGCACCCAGTAACGGTACTAGATGAGTGAGTCCGATGCCCTCACTGGTCATAGGCGATGAGCGAGCGCTTGATCGTGGCGCCGGTGTTCGAGTTGTGCCAGATCGCGGCGGCGGCGGCGAGCAGGCGTTGACCGGTGCGGGCGAGGACGCCGGCCTCGGTTCGTACGCCGTGCTGCTCGAGGCTGAGCCGGCCCTTCAGGGTGTCGATGACCGCTTCGATGCCGCCGGGTTTCGGGCGCAGTTGGGGACTTGCTTGGGCGGTGTGGCCAATGCGTTCCGTCGTGACAGCCCGGCCCGGTCACGCCGTGCGGACGGCCTCGTCGTGGGTTGTGCCGACTGCGGACATGATGGCTTGCCAGGGGCCGGCGTCGAAGATGAGCTCGATCGAGGTGATCCGGCCGTCGCGCAGCCGGAAGTGCTCGGCCGTGCGCTGGGTGATGCCGATGGCCGGGGTGGTGTGGACGTCGTAGACCAAGGTGGCCTCGGTCTCGCCGTACAGCTCGCTGATCAGCTCCACACCGGTGACGATGCCGAGGAGCCCGTCCAAGCCGTCGAGGTGGCCGGTCGGGCTGTCGGAGGTGATGAAGGGGCTGCGGAAGCGGAAGCCTTCGCCGATCTGGGCGGCGGCTGTGGTGACGTCTCCCTGGAACCGGGCCTCGTGGTAGGCCCTGACCGTGCCTCGGGTGGTTGTGTCGATGGTCAAGAGGTGCTCCTTGGCCGTTGGTTCAGGAGGCCGGTGGCTGGTCTTGCCGGGCCGCGTTCAGGTACTGCTCCATGCGTTGCTGGTTCTCGACCACGCGCAGGGACAGATCGCGGAACCGGGCGAGTTCGTCTTCGGTGAAGCCCTGGAAGACGGCGGACATGGCGCGTTGGGTCGGCTGCCGGAAGGCGTCCAGCCAGTCGCCGCCCGCAGGTGTGATCCTGGCTCGAACCGACCGGCGGTCGCGCTGGTCCTGGACCCGCTGAGCCAGACCGTCGCGCTCCAGCGTGTCGACCAGGCCGGTGACATTGCGGGAACTCACACCCGCCGCACGGGCCAGTTCGCCGATGCTCAGCCCCTCGTCCGCGGCCGTGTTCAGCCGTGCGAGGACGTCGAGCGCCCCCGCGCTGAGCCCACGTCCCCCCACACCGTACGAGCGCAGCCTGTCAACCGCCTGCGAGGCCGACCGGACGGCCGCAGCCGTCTCCAGCGCGAGGGTGTCGCCCCCGGCCGCGAACGCCTGCATCGAGTCCCGGACACCAGGGTCGTAGAGGAAGCCATCAGAGTCACGGACGGCACCAGAAATATGTACGTGCTTCATAATGAAGCAGCACTCTACTCTGCCAACGACGACACCACCAGAAACCGTGACGGTTGGTCAGTTCGACCTTCCCTTGGGCTGCTCGCATGGCACACCTGATGCCAGGCGCCAGGGATGTCCACCACCGCCTCCTCCCCCGGTGGCGCTGTGGTCGCGGGTGGGGACTCAGGGCCGGGCGGGGCCGTCGGCGCCGGGGGCGGGGTGGTCGGAGTGGTCGGGGAGGTCGACGGACAGGAGGTGGTCGGCGCCGCCTTCGAGGAGTGCGGCCGTCTCGGTGGAGCGGGGGAGCATGGTCTTCTCGTAGCCGCGGACGGCGTCCTCGACGGTGGCGGAGCCGGCGAGGGCGAGGGCGAGTTCGGCGGCGTCGAGCATGGCGAGGTTGACGCCGACGCCGAGCGGGGGCATGAGGTGGGCCGCGTCGCCGAGCAGCGTCACGGTCGGGCTGGGCTCCCAGGTGTGCGGGACGGGGAGGGCGAGGATCGGGCGGTCGACGTAGGGGCCGTCGTTGTCGGTGATCATCCGGCGCATGCGGGGCGACCAGTGCGCGAACTCGTCGAGGAGCAGCGTGCGGAGGGCGTCGGTGTCGTCGGCGGTCAGGCCGCTCCGGCTGATCCAGTCGACCGGCACCCGCCGGATGACGTAGACCCGGATGTGGTCTCCGCTGTTGCGCTGGGCGAACAGGCCGCGGACGCCGTCGGCCGCATGGGCGCCGCCCGGGCCGACCAGTTCGGCGATGTCGGGGTGGCGGTTCTCGACGTCGGAGAACCTGGCCTCCAGGAAGCTCACCCCGGTGTACCGGGGGACGGCGGGGGACACCGCCGGGCGGACCCGGGAGAAGGCGCCGTCGGCGCCGATGACCAGATCGGTCTCGACGGTCGTGCCGTCGGTGAAGTGCAGCTGCCGCGGCCCGTCGGCGGGCCCGCCGACCGCGTCGAGGGATCGCCCCCAGCGCACGGTTCCCGGCTGCAGGGAGTCGAGCAGCAGGTCCCGTAGCCGGCCGCGGTCGATCTCCGGCTTGAAGGACTCGCCGACCTCCGGTACCTGGTGGGACGTCATCGTGCCGGTCGGGTCCATCCGGCGCATCTCCTGCCCTTCGGGGCGGGCCAGCGCGAAGAACTCGTCGAGCAGGCCGGCTTCGCGCAGGGCGACCTGGCCGTTGTCGGCGTGCAGGTCCAGGGTGCCGCCCTGGTTGCGGGCGTGGGGGCCCCGGTCGCCGTCGTAGACGGTGACCGCGATGCCGCGCCGCTGAAGGATGCGGGCGCAGGTCAGCCCGCCGGGTCCGGCGCCGACGATGCTGATCCTGGCCCGGGCAGGTGCTACGGGGTTCACGGTGTTCCCTTCGCCGGCGCCGGATCACGGCTGCGGCCCTGTGCCGTGCCGCGGCCACTCGGGCAGCGCCATATTTGCAACGGATTCAAAAATACAACGATTCCAACTTTCCGCAAGGCCGGGTAGGGTTGGCCCATGGCAGAGACGATCGACGGCACGGCAGCGGGCGGGCGGCGCGAACGCAAGAAGGCCGCCACCCGCCAGGCGATCGCCGACACGGCACTGCGGCTGTTCCTGGAACGCGGCTACGAACAGGTGGGCGTCCGCGAGATCGCCGAAGGCGCCGACGTGTCGGTGTCGACCCTGTTCAACTACTTCCCCCAGGGCAAAGAGGCCCTGGTCTTCGACGAGGACGCCCGCAACGAGGCCGCCCTGGTCCGTGCGGTCACCGACCGGCCGCCGGGCCAGACCGTCCCCCGCGCGCTGCGTGCCTACCTCATCGGCTTCGTCGACTCGGCCCACACCCGGGACCCTCGCTTCGCCGACTTCCAGCGGCTCATCCAGGAGACCCCCGCCCTGCGTGAGCACTCCCGGTCGATGTGGCTGCGCCACGAACACGCTCTGGCCCGCGCTCTCGCCGACCAGACCGGTCGGCCGCACGACGACCTGGTCTGTGCCGCCTACGCCCGGTTCACGCTCGAAACCCTCGCGTTCGCAGGCTCCCGCCCCGACCCCGTCGCCGCCGTCGACCAGGCCTGTCTCCTGCTCGACCAGGGCTGGACGGCCGCCGCCGCCCGGGCTGTTCCCGAGCCCGCCTGACCCACCAGGCCGGCCAGGCGGCCCGCCGACGCCCCGACCGCGCACGGCTCATAAGGCCCGCAGGGGCCACCGGGGTGCGGGGCTCAGGGGCAGTGGTAGGCGAAGGAGGCGGCCGCCGTCCTGGGGCCCGGGGAGAGGAGGTCCAGGGTCGCGGTGGCCTGGAGTGAGCCCTGGCCCTCGAAGCTCCAGCGGAGCACCAGGTCGGTGCGGTGGGTGCCGGAGCGGACCTCCTGGGCGATCTCGTCGGAGGTGGTGCCGTCGCTGCGCAGCCAGCGGTAGCGGATCGTGCCGGCTCCGCCGTTGGTCTCCACCGCCGCCGTGATCAGCGCTGTGCCGCCGCAGCCGGGGCCTGCCGGGTCGGTGGTCACGCCGACGCCGGTGACCGCCAGGGCGGGGGTGGTGAAGCGCCAGTACAGGAAGGCCAGGACGGCCAGCAGCACCGCGATCGGCACCAGCCAGCGTCGCATCCGGCGGGGGCGGCGCGGCTGCTGTGCGTCGGGGACGGCGGCTCCGTGCCAGACCGCGGCGGCCTGCGGCGGGACACCGGGGCCGAAGCGCCGCAACTCGCCCGGGGCGAACGGCTTCTCCGCCGGGTCGGCGGCCGGCGCCGGGCCGGGTGCCCGCGTGGTGGCCGGGCCGGTCGTGACGACGCCCGGGGCCGTCGCCAGGGGGTCGACGGCCGTGGCGGTCTCGCCCGGGTCCGAGGCGCCGCCCCAGGCCCTGGGGTCCAGGAACGTCGCGCTCGCGGCGTCGGACCCGGCCTCGGCGGCCGGCGGCGTTGCGGCCCGGCCCGGCTCCACCGTCCGCCCCTCCCCCGCCACGGGGGCACCGAGCCGGACGGTCCGGTCCGCGGCCGCACCCACCACCGGAGCGCTCACCACCTGGACGCCGTCCAGCCGTGCGGTGGCCTCGGCGTCGGGGCCGTCCGCGGTCGGTGCCGCGGCCGGTGCCGCAGTGGATGCCTCAGTCGATGCCGTGGCCGGAGCCGCGGCGGGCTGGTCCAGCGTCACGGTCCGCTCCTCGGCCGCGGGGACGGGTCCGAGCCGGACGGTCTGCGCGGCGCCCGCCGCGGCGGCACCGAGCTGGACCGTCCGGTCGGTCTCCGCACCCGTCGGCGGGACGGAGTCGGGGCGGGGCGTGGACATGGCTTCTCCAGAGAGCGGGAGGAGGGACGGGCCGGATCGGTGACGGGAAGGGGGCGGGGCCCAGCGGGGCAGACCAGGACAGCGCAGACCAGGGCCGGGCAGCGCAGGGCTCAGCGCGGCGGGTCGCAGAGGTAGGCGGCCACCGACTGCGAGGTCTTGCCCGGCCTGGCCGCCGCCGGCGTGGTGCCGACGCTCACGCCCCAGGTCGGGAAGGTGTCGGCCGAGCCGAAGTCGTGCGGCCGGGTGACGGTGGCGCGGCCGTCGCGGACCACCACCGTGTCGGTCGCGACGGTGATCGTTCCCCGGCCCGCGGTGTGGAACCAGTTGAGCGTCAGTGTGCCGGTGCCCGTGCCCTGGGCGACCACGGTGACCGTCGCGGTCAGGCTCCACCGGCCGCTGCAGGTCAGCGAGTCCAGGTTCACCGTGGTGACGGCGAGGGTCGCCGGGGCGACGGTCGCGGTCGGGGTCACGGTCCCGGTCGGCGCCGCGGTGGCCGTCCCGGTCGGCGCGGCGGTGGTGGCGGCCGGTCCGGTGGGCGGCGCCGACGGGGGCGCGGCCGTGGGGGCCCCGCCACCGGGCGGCACCGACGGCGCGCCGGAGGTGGTGGCGGCGCCCGTCGCGGGCGGGGTGCCCTTGGCCGTGGGCGTCTTGCCGGTCGGTGAGGTCGTGGGCGAGGCGCTCGGACTGCCGGAGTCCGTCGCCGACGGTGCGTCCGTCGGGGAGGACGGCCCGGCGCTCGGGGTGTCCGCGGCACTGCTCGCCGCGGGCGACGGGCCGCCCGTCGGACCGGGCGCGCCGAGCGTGGTGGTGGCCTCCGGGGAGGCGTCGGCGACCACCGTGCGGGCACCGCCCTCGGTGGCCCCGGCTATCGCCATCCCGGCCAGCGTGGCCAGGGTGAGGGTGCCGGCCACGACCCCGACGAGTGCCTTGCCGCGGCCGCCGAGGCGTGCCCCGCGGCGGACCAGGGTCTCCCGGAGGACGGCGGCCGGAACGGCGTCGACACCGGCCGCGGCGCCCGCACCCGCCGGCGCTCCGGCGCCGCCCTGCGCGGTGTGGGCCAGCGAGGTGTGGGCCAGCGAGGTGCCGCCGGCCGCGCCCCCGGCACCGGGCAGCAGCAGCGCGAGCAGGGCCACCAGCCCCGTCAGGTCGAGCCGGCCCTTCTCCTCCCACTGCGGCCCGTAGCCCGCCGACGCGACGGCTTCGAGCTCCTCGACCAGCGCGGCCGCACTCTCCGGCCGGGCCCCCGGGTCCTTGGCGAGGCCCGCCAGGATCAGCGGCCGGACCGGGTCGGGCGCCAGCTCGGCGGGGATCGGGGCCTCGGTGTGCTGGACGGCGAGCTCGGCGATCGTGGTGCCGCCGTACGGGCGGGCGCCGGTGAGGCACTCGAAGAAGGTCACGGTGGCGGCGTAGACGTCGCCGGCCGGGGAGGCGGGCCGCCCCGCCCACTGCTCGGGCGGCATGTAGGCGGGCGTGCCGGAGACGTCGCGGTCGTCGCCGCTGGGCACCGCGATGCCGAAGTCCACCAGCTTGGAGGTGCCGGCCGTGTCGACCAGCACGTTGGCGGGCTTGTAGTCGCGGTGCACGACCCCGGCGTCGTGGGCGGCGGCCAGGCCCAGCAGCGAGCCCTTCAGGACGACCAGGGCGGCCTCCGGGGTGGTGGCGCCCTCCGCGCGGAGCAGGTCGCGCAGCGCGATCCCGTCCACCAGCTCCATCACGATGGCCGAGCCCCGCTCCCCCTCCACGTACTCGTAGAGCCGGGTGACGTGCGGGGAGTCGACCGTCGCGAGGACCTCGGCCTCCCCGCGCAGGGCGGGCGTGCCGACCGAGCCGTGGAGGTACTTGATCGCCACGGGCGTGCCGGTCGTCCGGTGCCGGGCGAGCACGACCCGGCCGCTCGCGCCGGAGCCGAGCTCCCGCTCGTGGAGGTAGTCCGGGAGCTCCCAGGGGCGCTCGTCCTCGATCACGTGGTCGCCGCCCGCGGGGGCCGTGCTGCCCCCGGCCGGTCTGCCGTCCTGCTGCCCGTCCTGCTGCTTCCCGTCGTCCATCGCGTCGTACTCTCCCCGTGACTGCCTGCTCGGCCCTGCGGCGTCGCACCCTACGACACCGCGGCTACTGCCTGGGACGCGGCCCGTGAACAGCGGGTTCCGGGCGGCTGGGACCGCAAGGTCACGATTCGGGTGATTCGCACACCCTGCCAACCATTCGCCCGGCCGGGTGGGTTCGGCGGCCGCCGGGCGGCCCGGTCACCGCGGGGTCCGCGGGCACGGGAGCACGGGAGCCCGGCGGCGCCACAGGGGCACCGGAACGGAAACGGGCCAGGAAGCGGGCCAGGAGGCGGCCCGGCTCACGGCAGCAGCAGCCGGGTGCCCGGCAGCAGCTCCCCCGCCCGGGCCGCATCGCGCAGGTGGGCGAGCAGGGTCTCCCGCAGCGCGGCCGCCGCCCGGGTGAGCGGCACCTCGTGCCCGTGCGCGACCGCGATGGTCCGCCCCAGGCCCGGCCCGGCGAAGGGGGTGACGACCAGGCCCGAGCGGGCCGCGACCATCCCCGGCAGCACGGCCGGCCCCAGCCCCGCCCGGACGAAGCCGAGCACCGCGTCCATCTCGCCGCCCTCCACCGCGAACTCCGGCTCGAACCCGGCCGCCCGACAGGCCGCCAGGGTCGCCTCCCGGAGGTCGTAGCCCTCGCGGAACATCACCAGCGGCCGCCCGCGCAGCTCCGCCACCCGCACCCGGCGGCGGCGCCCGGTGGCCGTCCCGGAGACCAGGACCAGCTCCTCGTGCAGCAGCTCGGTGACCGACAGCGCCGGGGCCTCCTCGCCACTGGGCGGGGTGATGACCAGCGCGAGGTCCAGCTCCCCCGCCGCCAGGCTCCGGACCAGGTCGCGCGAGCCGCCCTCCCGCACCACCAGCGCCACTCCCGGGTACCGGTCCCGGAAGACCCGCAGGACATCCGGGACCAGGCTGGTGCACAGGCTCGGCGGTGCCCCCAGCCGCACCCGGCCGCGCCGCAGCTGCACCGTCTCCTGGACGGCGAGCCGGGCGCTCTCGGTGTCGGCGAGGATCCGCCGGGCCAGCGGGAGCAGCGCGCTCCCCGCATCGGTGAGCGCGATGTTGCCCCGGGTGCGGTGGAACAGCTCGGCGCCCAACTCCCGCTCCAGCGAACGGATCTGTTGCGAGAGCGACGGCTGTGCGACATGGGCCGCCTCGGCCGCGCGGGTGAAGTGGAGGGTCTCGGCGACCGCGAGGAAATAGCGGAGTTGCTGGAGCTGCACACGCCCAGGATAGGCGCACACGATAGCCGGCGACTATCGTCACGAGCCGCATCATGTCTTGGACGCACCGTCGCGCGCTGCCTACCGTTGCAGGCATGACAACCGCGACTCGGACGGGCCGGCATCCGTCCACCCTGGCGACCCTCTGGCGGTCGACCGTCGGCAAGAAGGCGGTCATGGCCGTCAGCGGACTGGTCATGCTGCTGTACCTGGTCGCCCACATGCTCGGCAACCTCAAGGTCTTCTTCGGCCCGGACGACCTCAACGGCTACGCGCACTGGCTGCGCACCCTCGGCCAGCCGGTCCTGCACTACGAGTGGTTCCTCTGGGTCGCCCGGGTCGGCCTGCTGGCGGCCGTCGGACTGCACGGCGTGGCCGCGTACCAGCTCAGCCGGCGCGACCTCGCGGCCCGGCCCGCCAAGTACGTGCACCAGCGGCGGCGGGCGAGTTACGCGACCCGGACCATGCGGTGGGGCGGGGTGATCCTCGCGCTGTTCCTGGTCTGGCACATCCTGGACCTCACCACGCTCACCGTGAACCCGGCCGCCGAGCACGGCCACCCGTACCAGAACATCGTGGCCTCCTTCTCGAACTGGTACAGCTGCGTGATCTACATCGTCGCGATGCTGGCCGTCGGGCTGCACATCCGGCACGGCTTCTGGAGCGCCGCGCAGACCCTCGGCGCCAACAACGCCCGCCGGGACCGCGCGTTGAAGCTGACCGCCAACGGCCTGGCGCTGGTGCTGACCGTCGGTTTCCTGTCCGTCCCCGTCGCCGTGATGACCGGAGTGGTGAGTTGAGCACGTACGCCGACTACAGCGTCGGGGAGCCGATCGCCGACACCAGGGCCCCCGCCGGGCCGATCGAACAGCGATGGGACCAGCGGCGGTTCGACGCCAAGCTGGTCAACCCGGCCAACCGGCGCAAGCACACCGTGATCGTGGTCGGCACCGGCCTCGCGGGCGGCGCCGCCGGCGCCACGCTCGCCGAACAGGGCTACCACGTCGTGCAGTTCTGCTTCCAGGACTCCCCCCGCCGGGCCCACTCGATCGCCGCCCAGGGCGGGATCAACGCCGCGAAGAACTACCGCAACGACGGCGACTCCGTGCGCCGGCTGTTCTACGACACCGTCAAGGGCGGCGACTTCCGTGCCCGCGAGTCCAACGTGCACCGGCTCGCCCAGGTCTCGGTGGAGATCATCGACCAGTGTGTGGCCCAGGGCGTCCCGTTCGCCCGCGAGTACGGCGGTCTGCTGGACACCCGCTCCTTCGGCGGCGTCCAGGTGTCCCGCACCTTCTACGCCCGCGGCCAGACCGGCCAGCAGCTGCTGCTCGGCGCCTACCAGGCGCTGTCGCGCCAGATCGCCGCCGGGAACGTCGAGATGCACCCGCGCACCGAGATGCTCGACCTGCTCGTCGTCGACGGACGGGCCCGCGGCATCGTCGCCCGCGACCTGGTGACCGGTGCGGTCTCCACCCACACCGCCGACGCGGTGGTCCTCGCCAGCGGCGGCTACGGCAACGTCTTCTACCTCTCGACCAACGCCAAGAACTCCAACGCGACGGCCGTCTGGCGCGCCCACCGGCGCGGCGCGCACTTCGCCAACCCGTGTTTCACCCAGATCCACCCGACCTGCATCCCGCGCTCGGGCGACCACCAGTCCAAGCTCACCCTGATGAGCGAGTCGCTGCGCAACGACGGCCGGATCTGGGTGCCCGCGGCGCCGGGCGACACCCGGCCGCCGGCCGCGATCCCCGAGGCCGAGCGGGACTACTACCTGGAGCGGATCTACCCGTCCTTCGGCAACCTGGTGCCGCGCGACATCGCCTCCCGGGCCGCCAAGAACGTCTGCGACGAGGGGCGCGGGGTCGGCCCGGGCGGACAGGGGGTCTACCTGGACTTCGCGGACGCCATCCGCCGGCTGGGGCGCGACGCCGTCGCCGCCAGGTACGGCAACCTGTTCGAGATGTACGAGCGGATCACCGCCGAGGACCCGTACCAGGTGCCGATGCGGATCTACCCCGCGATCCACTACACGATGGGCGGGCTCTGGGTCGACTACGACCTGCAGACCACCGTGCCCGGCCTGTTCGCGATCGGCGAGGCCAACTTCTCCGACCACGGCGCCAACCGGCTCGGCGCCAGCGCGCTGATGCAGGGGCTCGCCGACGGGTACTTCGTCCTCCCGCCGACCGTCAACGACTACCTGGCCCGCAACCCGCTGCCGCCCGTGCCCGCCGACCACACCGAGATCGCCGTCGCCGAGGCCGAGGTGACGGACCGGCTGAACCTGATCCTGGCCGTGGACGGCGACCGGACGCCCGACTCCTTCCACCGCGAGCTGGGCGAACTCCTCTGGGACAAGTGCGGCATGGCCCGCGACGAGGCCGGCCTGCGCGAGGCGCTCACCCGGATCCCGCAGCTGCGCGAGGAGTTCTGGCGGCGCATCAAGGTGCCCGGCACCGGCCTGGAGCTCAACCAGTCGCTGGAGAAGGCCAACCGGCTGGTCGACTACTTCGAACTCGCCGAGCTGATGTGCCTCGACGCCCTGCACCGCGCCGAGTCCTGCGGCGGCCACTTCCGCCTGGAGAGCCAGACCCCGGACGGCGAGGCCGCCCGCCGCGACGAGGAGTTCTCCTACGCCGCCGCCTGGGAGTTCACCGGCACCGGCAGCGCACCCGTCCTGCACCGCGAGCACCTCGACTTCGAACACGTCCACCCCACCCAGCGGAGCTACACATGAACCTCACCCTGCGGATCTGGCGGCAGGCGGGCCCGGACGCGGCCGGCTCGATGACCACGTACCGGGTCGGCGGGATCAGCCCGGACATGTCCTTCCTGGAGATGCTCGACACCCTCAACGAGGAGCTGATCATCCGCGGCGACACGCCCGTCGCCTTCGACCACGACTGCCGCGAGGGCATCTGCGGCGCCTGCGGCATGGTCATCAACGGCCAGGCGCACGGGCCCGAGCGGACCACCACCTGCCAGCTCCACATGCGGCACTTCTCCGACGGCGACACCATCGACATCGAGCCCTGGCGGGCCGCCGCCTTCCCGGTGGTCCGGGACCTCGTGGTGGACCGCTCCGCCTTCGACCGGATCATCGGCTCCGGCGGCTACATCAGCGCCCCGACCGGCAGCGCCCCGGACGCGCACGCCACGCCCGTCCCCAAGGAGGCCGCGGACACCGCGTTCGAGCACGCCGAGTGCATCGGCTGCGGCGCGTGTGTCGCCGCCTGCCCCAACGGCTCGGCGATGCTCTTCACCTCCGCCAAGGTCGTCCACCTCAACGTCCTTCCGCAGGGCGCGCCGGAGCGGAACTCCCGGGTGCGGAACATGGTCGCCGCGATGGACGCCGAGGGCTTCGGCGGCTGCACCAACACCGGCGAGTGCGCCACCGCCTGCCCCAAGGGCATCCCGCTGCCCAGCATCGCCGCGATGAACCGCGCGTTCCTCCGCAGCGCCGCGGGCTGAGCGCCGGTCCCCGCTCCCCGGGTCCCCCGTGCCGCGCGGCGCAGGGGACCCGGTCCGGTACGCACCACCCGCGTCGGCGCAAGCCCCTCACGGCACTTGACCGCCGCGGGCACACCGTCGACACCCGGTGGCCACCGCACGGGCCTGATCACAGCTCGGCAACGCGCCGGAGCCCGACCCGCCCGCGCCTATAGCGTCTCCCCACCACGCTCACACCGATCTCATCAGGGGAGATCATGCGTACCTCAGCCCTCGCCCTTTCCCTCCTCTCCGCGGGCCTGCTCGCGGCCGCCACCGGCTGCTCCGACGCCTCGCCCGCGTCAATCCCCGCCCCCCGGCAGTCCGTTGCGGCGGCGCCGGTCGCCGCCACCACGACCGCGGCGCCCGCGCCCGACGCCGCCTCCGTCACCAAGCAGCTCGCCGCCGCCGGGCTGCCGGTCAGACTCACCGTCACCTACGACGCGACCAGCGATCCCAACGGCAAACTGGGCCGACCCCACCAGTACATCGGCAAGACGGCGTTCGACGACACCCGGGTCAGCAGCCTGGAGAAGGCGGTCGCCGACGCCTCCAAGGGCAGGCGCGACTCGATCTCCTACGGCGGCACCGTCGAGGTGTTCGCCACCTCCGAGGACGCCCAGGGCTGGGCGGACTACATCGACAAGGCGCAGCAGGCGATGGGAGGGCTGATGACGCCGGACTACATCCTGCGCAAGGGCCCGGTGGTGGTGCGGGTCTCCCATCTGCTGACCGCCGAGCAGGCGAAGGCGTACGAGGCCGCGCTCTGAGCCCGGATCGCCCCCGGCCGTGCCCCCGTTCCGGTCCGGAGCGGGGGCACGGCCGTTTCCGGGCTCCCCGGACGGGTGACGCTTCGTCGGACCGCTGCTCGTACCCGGGATTTCACGCTACCGTGGGGGTCGCTCCAGGGAGGGTTGCATATGCCCGAGGTTCAGTCCTGCTACGGCTGTGGCGGGTCCGGTGGAACCCAGAAAACCGAGGCCACGGTCGAGTTGGACGAGGAAGGGGGCATGGTGTCACGGACCAACACCTTCTGGTCGCCATGCAGTCAGTGCCAGGGATCCGGGACGGTGATCGTCGGATGAGGATGGTCTTCGAGTGCGTCGAGTGCGGCGTCCACTATCTGCCGCCGGAGGGCATGGTGTACCCGGACGGGCCCGCCTCGCCGCTGTGGTGCGCGCGCTGTCAGGAGGCGAAGCGGGCGGCCGGGGTCGGTGAGGACCCGCTGCTGGCGCGGGTGGCGCTGGCCGCCGCGCGGGCGGCGCTCGCCACCCGCGCGGCGGGCGGCGACGAGCCGGTCCGTTCCGATGTCCGGCCGTCGCGGCCGCCGTTGTCGCGCCGGGCGCGGTCGGGGCCGGGCGGGGTGCGCGGAAAGCTGGCCTGAGCCCGGGGAGTCGGGGCGCTCGGAGGCCGGGCCCGACCGGTCCGGGCCCAGGACGGCCATGAGGCACCAGGGCTGAGGCCTGCGGGCTCAGAGCTCAGAAGAGGGACTCCTGGGCGTCCCGTACCGGCGGGCGGACCCGGGGGCGCAGGGCCAGGCCGCTCGGCGGTCGGCCGGTCACCGGGGTGAGGGTCCAGCCGGTGAGCAGGCGGGTGTCCAGGAGGAGCGGGGTGGGCTCCTCGGGGTGGTCCAGCAGCAGGTGTCGGCCGATCGGCGGGCGCAGCGCGCCGGCCACGACCGCGCCGGCGGCGAGCGGGCCGATCTGCCGGTAGTCGGCGGGGGCGCCGTCGGCCAGTCCGAAGAGCTCGACGTGGTCGCCGACGGGGTGGTCGGGCAGGAGGTCCAGGGCGTGCCCCCGGAGCAGGCGGTGGGCCTGTTCGCGGGCGTCGGTGAGGACGGCCCGGCGCCGGTCGGCGTCGCTCTCCTCCCACCAGCCGTCCACCTTGACCCGGCTGGTGAAGCGCTCCCGGGCCAGCCCGGAGGCGGCGACGGTGAGTTCGGCCCGGCGGACGGCGGGGAGGGCGCCGCGTCCGGCGAAGGTGTAGGCCAGGGCGCCCTGTTCGAGCAGTCGGCTGCTGCCGCGCTGTTCGGCGGTGAGGCCGACCTTCAGCAGGCCGTCGCCGAACCAGGCGAGGTAGAGCAGGTAGGTGCGGCCGTCGTCGAGGATCTGGTCCCGGGCCAGGGCGAGGCCCCGGTCGACGCTCTGGCAGGCCTCGCACTGGACGGCGCCGCCCTCGGGCGCGATGACGGCCCGGTGCGGGCAGGGGGTGCGCTCGGACCGGCCGGCGATCCAGGCGCCGGTGCAGCGGCGGGGGCCTGCCAGCAGCCAGCCGACCTCGGTGCCGGCCGTGACGGCGCGCTCGTGCACGCGGCCGCCGTTGGTGGCGCTGAGCACCGGCCGCCCGTCCTGCCAGTGCAGGCCGGTGGAGATCCAGCCGGTGGGCCCGCCCGGCTGCTGCTGTGAGTGCACGCTCGTCCTCCCGTCCTCCCGGTCCGAACCAACGAGGTTACCCGGCGGCTCGGACAGCCGGGTCGGCGGGCGGGAGGCCGGGAGGGCGGGCGTTGGTACCGTCGGACCATGATCGATGAGACCTCCCCCGCGACCGCCCCCGAGCCCGGCCCGGTCACCGCCGACGACCTCGCCGACGTCCTGCGGCTGGCCGCCGGGACGCTGCGCGCGGTACGCGGGGACGCCGACTGGTCCCGGCCCGCCGGGACGCTGGAGTGGGACTGCTGGAGCACCGTCGAGCACCTGGCCGACGACCTGCTCGCCTATGCCGCCCAGCTCGGCCCGCAGAACCCGCCGCTCGACCGCTACGTGCCCATCGTGTCCTCCCGTCCGTTCCCGGGCGGCCCCAACTCCTTCGTCTTCGCCCGGCGCGAGACCGGGCCGGACGGGCTGGTCGAGGTGCTGGAGGCGTGCGGCGCCCTGATGGTGTCGATCGCCCGCACGGCCTCGCCGCAGACCCGCGCGTACCACCCGTGGGGTGTCTGCGACCCGGCCGGCTTCACCGCGATGAGCCTGGTGGAGACGCTGGTCCACCTGCACGACGTCGCCGAGGGCCTCGGCACGGTGTGGCTGCCGCCCGCGGACGTCTGCCGCCGCACGCTGGCCCGGCTGTTCCCCGACGTGCCCGTGGAGCCCGGCGACGACCCCTGGGCGGTCCTGCTCTGGGCCACCGGGCGCGCCGAGCTGCCGGGCCGCCCGCGCCGGACCGACTGGCGCTGGTACGCGGAGGTCCGGCCGCCGGCCGCCTGACCCGGGCGCACCTGCGGCAGTTGCGCCCCGGCCACCGCCCCATTCCCCGGCGGGAATTGGCACGGCTCACCGGCCCGGCCACGATCGGTCCACCGCAAGCCGCACAGCAGGGAGCCCGACATGCGTTCGTACCGACTCGACAAGCCCGGCCAGTCCGACGGCCTGGTGCTGCACGAGGGAGAGGAGCCGGCCCCGGGACCGACCGAGGTCCTCGTGAGGGTGCACGCCGCCACCCTCAACCGCCGGGACGCGCTGATCCTCGGCGGCCGCTACCCGCTGCCCGCCCGACCGGGGGTGATCGCGCTGAGCGACGGCGCGGGCGAGGTGGTCGCCACCGGTGGCGCGGTCACCCGGTTCCGGCCGGGGGACCGGGTGACCGGCAGCTACTTCCCGCGCTGGACCGGCGGGCGGCTGCGGCCCGAGCTCGGCGACCAGCTCGGGTGCACCGTCGACGGCCTGCTGACCGAGTACGCCGTCCTCGACGAGCAGGCGCTGGTGGCCGTACCCGACCATCTGACCTGGGCCGAGGCGGCCTCTCTCAGCTGCGCCGGGGTGGCGGCCTGGTCCGCGCTGACCGGCGGCGGCCCGCTGCCGCCGGGCGGGACCGTGGTCACCCTCGGCAGCGGGGACGTCTCGCTGTTCGCCGTGCAGTTCGCCAAGCTGCACGGCTGCCGGGTGATCGCCACCAGCGGGAGCGCCGCGGGCGCGCAGCGGCTGGCCGCGCTCGGCGCGGACCATGTGATCGACTACCGGCGCACCCCGGAGTGGTCGCAGGAGGTCCGCCGGCTGACCGGCGGCGAGGGCGCCGACCTGGTGGTCGAGACGCACGGCCCCGCGACCATCGAGCAGTCGCTGCGCTCCGCCGCGCTGTACGGGCAGATCGCGCTGCTCTGGGTGGTCGGCGAGGAGCCGGCCGAGCTGCGGATCCCCGACCATGCGTACGCGGGGACCATGGCGACCATCCGCCGGTACTTCGTCGGCAGCCGCAGCGACCTGGAGGCGATGACCCGGGCGGTCGCGGCCCACGCGCTGCGGCCGGTGATCGACCGGGAGTTCGGCTTCGAGGAGGCGCCGCAGGCCTACCGGCACTTCCTGGCCGGCGGGACGGTCGGCAAGGTGGTGATCCGGGTCGCCTCCTGACGCCCCCGCGCCCCACCGGGACGCCGGTCGACCCACCCGCCGACCACCGTATCGGCCACCCCGTCGGCCACCCCGCCGGCCGTCCCGCCGCTCCGGGCGGCGCCGCAGGTCGCGGGCGCTTGGGAGGTTCACCCGTCCACGTTCTATTGTGGCGGGCGCGGTGGCGGCGCGGCCGGGAGGCAGCGCCGCAGGGTCGGTGCGGAGCGAAGGGGTGGCTGGTGGCGGGGCGGCGGAACAACGGGGTGCTGGCGGTCTGGGCGGAGGCGCAGCGACAGCAGCAGCGCCGGGAGGAGGCCCAGTGGCGCGCCCAGGAGGCCGAACAGCGGCGGCGCGAGCGCGAGGCGCGCGAGGCGCAGCGGGCGGCGGCCCGGGGCGAGCGGGAGTCGCTGCGGGCCTACCAGCAGTCGCGGGAGGCGGAGGCGGCCCGGCGGACGACCGAACTGGACGGCCGGGTCGAGGAGTTGCGGGGGCTGCTGGCGGCGGGCCTGGGTCGGCCGGCGTTCAGCCCGCAGGCGCTGCTGGCGCCGCGCGCCGTGCCGTCCTTCGAGCCCGGGCGGCTCGGGGAGCCGGTGCCGATGCCCGACCAGGCGCACTACCAGGTGCCGCCGCCGGATCCGGTGCAGGCCCGCAATCCGGGGGTGTGGCAGCAGTACGAGCAGTACGTGGCGCAGGCCCGGGCCCGGTTCGAGCAGGACTGGTACGCGGCGCAGGCGGATGAGGCGGACCGGCAGCGGCGGCTGGCCGAGTACCACGGGCAGTACCTGGAGTGGGTGGCCCAGCACCGCCGCCAGGACGCCGAACGGGCGTCCGGCACCGAGGAGTTGCTGCGGCGGTTGCGGGCCGGGGAGGCGGAGGCGGTGCAGGAGTACTTCACCGCGGTGCTGTACTCCTCGGCGGCCTGGCCGGAGGGGTTCCCGCACCGGCTGGTGGCGGCCTGGGAGGCGTCGACGCGTCAGCTGGTGGTGAACTGGGAGCTGCCGGGCGCGGACGTGGTGCCGGCCGCCGCCCGGGTGCGGTACGTGAAGACGGACGACCGGGAGGCGGAGGTGGCGCGGCCCGCCACCGAGCGCAAGGCGCTGTACCGGGAGGTGCTGGCGCAGAGCGGGCTGCGGGTGGTCACGGAGCTGTTCCGGGCGGACCGGGACGGCCTGCTCGCCTCGGTGGTGCTGAACGGCTTCGTGTGCGGGATCGATCCGGCCACCGGCCGGGAGGCGGAGCGGTTCCTGTCCACGGTGACGGTGACCAGGGCGGAGTTCTCCGGCCTCGCGCTGGACCGGGTGGCCGCCGTGGAGTGCTTCCAGGGGCTGGGCGGGCGGCTGTCGGCGCGTCCGGAGCGGCTGGACGAGGTGCGCCCGGACCGGCTGCCGGAGACGGTCGGCGGCAGCCTGGCCGGGCAGGGCGGGGAGGACGAGCCGGACCTGTTCGAGATGGACCCGATCGAGTTCGAGGAACTGATCGCGGAGCTGTTCCGGCTGCGCGGCTTCCGGGTGATGACCACGGCCCGCAGCGGGGACGCCGGGGTGGACGTGGTCGCCGACGACCTCGACCCGGTGACCGGCGGGCGGATCGTCATCCAGGCCAAGCGCTACCGTTCGACGGTCTCCCCCACGGCCGTCCGCGACCTCCACTCCACGGTGCAGCACCACGGCGCGAACAAGGGCATCCTGGTGACCACGGCCGGGTTCGGTCCGGGCTCGTACGACTACATCCGCGGCAAGCCGCTGACCCTGGTGAGCGGGCCCGAGCTGGTCGAGCTGCTGGCGGAGCAGGGGCTGCGCGGGCGGCTGGGCGGCGGGGGCGGCGCCGACGGGGGCGGGGCCTCCGGCGGGGCGGCCCGCACGGCGGAGGCGGCCCCGGAGCCGGCCGGCCGCCGGAGCACCGTGGAGCTGTCCTGGCGGTCCCGGACGGCCGGCGGGGACGCGGTGGAGCTGGACGTCTCGGCGTTCGTCTGCACCTCCGGGCGGGTGCTGGACGACGAGCACTTCGTGTTCTTCAACAACCCGCAGGACCCGCAGGGCGCCGTCCGGCTGCACCCGACCCGCTCGGTGCCGGGCGAGCCGGTGCGGGCGGCCGGGCTCACCCTGGATCTGGACCGGCTGGCGCCGGGTGCGGACGAGGTGGTGATCGCGGTCTCCACCGAGGAGGAGGAGCCGTCGGCGCTGCCGCTGGGCTATGTGCACGGGCTGGCGATGCAGGCCGTGTTCGGGCCCGGTGCGTCCGGGCCGGAGAGCTGGGCGGCCGCGACGGGCGGGATGCCGGACACGGCGCTGATCGTCGGTTCGTTCCACCGGGCCGGCGCGGAGTGGACGTTCAAGCCGTCCGGGGTGGCGGTGGCGGGCGGGCTGGCCGGGCTCGCGGTGCGCTGGGGCGTCTCGGTCGAGTAGCGGCGGGGCCCGGCGCCCGGGGTGACCGCCGTGGCGGCGGTCACCCCGGGCGGGGGCGTCAGCGGCGGTGGAACAGGACCTCCGGGTCGGCCGAGGTCGGCCCGTCCAGGCGCGGCGCCGGTGTCCCGCGCAGGTGGAGGTCGAAGAACGCGCCGACGTACGCGCGGGTGATCTGCTGGGAGCGGGTGCCCGAGAGCGGGGTCTCCGGGTGGGGGTAGCCCGCCGCGTCACCGAGCACCGGCCAGTCGGTGAAGGCGGGGTGGCCGGCTCCCGTGACGGTCAGCCAGCGCTTCCAGCCGTCCAGCCGGGGCCAGGTGTCCTCCCAGGAGGTGTCGGGGAAGTCGGGCGGCAGCAGCGCCGGGTCCCCGGCGAGCATCAGGAAGGGGCGCCCGCCGAGGCCGGCCTCGGGTACCGGGGTGAAGAAGGTGCCGTCCATGTTGACCCCGGCGTCCACGCGCGGGTCCGCGGCCATGGTGGCCGAGGCCGCGGCGCCGCCGATGGAGTGGCCGGCCATGCCGATGTGCCCGGCGTCGATCAGCCAGGAGTACCGCCAGGCGGGGCGCGGGCCGGTGAGCCGGTCCAGGACGAAGGACATGTCGCGGGCCCGGCCGTCGGAGACCCGGTGCAGCGATCCGTCGGCGACCTGCTCGCAGGCCTTGCAACCGAGCAGGCGCCCGCCGGGGAAGAGGGTGCCGTCGGACTCGTAGGCGTGGTCGACCGCGGCCACCACGTAGCCGCGGCTGGCGAGTTCCTCGGCCAGGGTGGTCAGCGAGGCGCGCGGCATGGTGAAGCCGGGCGAGAGCAGGATCAGCGGGTAACGGTGGGGCGCGATCCGGGGCAGTGCGCCGGCGCGGGCGTTCGTGCGGGTCGCCGCGACGCGCTCGGGCGTGGTGTACGAGCCGAGTTCACCCCGGTCGGTGAGCAGCGCCTTGGCCTCGGGGACGGCCATGTAGGGGGCCGCCGTCCCGGTGCGGGCCGTCGCCGGGTAGTACAGCGACAGCAGCAACTCGCGGTCCGCGGTGGGCACCCAGGGGTCCTTGCGGTCCTGGTCCACCAGGTGGAGGGTGTCGCGCCCGACGGCGAAGTCACCGGTGGGGCGGGGAAGTTCGAGGGCGGTACGGTCGCCGGCCGGGGTGGTGGCGGCGACGGCGCCGGTCGCCAGGGCGCCGGGTACGGCGAGGACTAAGCCGAGGGCGACCGCCGTCAGCGTGCGCATGATCTTCTGCATGCCCGCATCCTAGGGCATTTAGGCAAGGCTTACCTAAGCAATTATGGGCCCCTCGGTACGCCGCCGGCAGACGTCGACCGATCGCGGCGAGGTGAAGGGTGACCGGCGCACGCTCCCGGACAGGGAGGAGCCCCGGCCGGAACGGGTACCGGCCGGGGCTCCAGCTCTGGGGGGTGGGCGATACGTTTCGCCCAGGTTCGGACGGCGGCTCAGCAGCCGTTGAGGATCGAGCTGAGCGCGCTCTTCTCGGCGCTGTCCACGCTGAGGCCGTAGTAGTACTTCACCTGCACCCAGGCGCGGGCGTAGGTGCAGCGGTACGAGGTCTGCGGCAGCCAGTGGGCCGGGTCCTGGTCGCCCTTGCTGCGGTTGGAGGAGGCCGAGACGGCGATCAGCTGCGGACGGGTGAGGTCGTTGGCGAGGGCCTTGCGCTGGTCCGTGGTCCACGACCAGGCGCCGGAGCGCCAGGCCTCGGCCAGCGGCACCAGGTGGTCGATGTCGAAGGAGGAGGCGGTGGTGGTGGTGACGTTGTCGTAGGCCGACACCCAGGTGCCGCTGGTGGCCGAGCAGTTGCTGGCGTTCACCACGCCGCTGCCGTCGCGCTTGAGGACGGTCTCGCGGGTGTCGCAGGTGCCGGCGATGGTGATCCAGTGCGGGAACAGCGCCCGGTCGTAGGTGCTTTCGTGGGACTCGGCCGCCACGGCGATGGAGGCCAGGTAGGTCCGGGCGGTGGCCGCCGAGACGGGGGTGGGCAGCGCGGCCTGGGCGGAGCCGGCACCGGCGAGCAGGGTGGCCGCGGCGAGCAGCAGGGCGCCGAGGGCGGCCACCAGGGCACGGTGGAGCGGGCGTATCGCGGGCATGCGGGTACTCCAGGGTGGGATGGAGGAGGGCAGGGGGGAGCCCCCGGGCTCAGTGGAGCGGGCCCGGGCCGTCAACCAGCATGGCGCCCTTCGGTTTACGCGGGTAGACCCTGAAGGTGAACTTTTGACTGATGATCAGTTCGGCACGCCGGGGGCGCACGCCAGGAGGTACGGACCGGGTGCCCGGGCGCGGGACCGGGCGGGCCCCGGCAGGGTGCCGGGGCCCGCCCGGGGCGGTGGCGGTCGGGGCCGGACAGCGGTCGGAACGGGACCGCGGTCAGGCCGGGGTAGCGGTCAGAACGGAACCGCTGTCAGGACGGGCGGCGTTCCACCATGGCGGCGAGCACGCTGCGCCAGTCCTCCCCCGGCTCCGGGCGGAGCAGGTCGGCCAGTGCGTCGGCCCGGTAGCGCCAGGGGCGCCGCAGCTCCGGCTCGGCGTCCGCCCGCAGCTCGATCACGCTGGACGAGCCGAGCAGGCGGACCAGTTCGCCCGCCAGCTCGGGCCAGGAGACGTGGCCGGTCACCGCGTTGACGATCCGGCCGGACGCCCGGCCGGTGCCGTCGGCGCAGCCGGTGACGGCCCGCGCGAGGGCCGCCGAGTGCACCCAGGAGGCGCCGTACCAGTCGGGGCCGTCCGCCTCCGGGGCCGGCAGGACGAGCGTTTCGCCGGCGCTCGCGGCCTGGTAGAGCGCGCCGGTGGAGCCCCAGCGGAGCTGGTCGCGCAGCCGCCGGTGCGGGCCCCAGACGATCGGGGAGCGCACCACCGCGCCGCGGCCGCGGCCGGCCTCGACGGCCTCCAGCAGCAGGCGCTCGCAGTCGAGTTTGGCCTGTCCGTACGGGCTGACCGGCTGCTCGGCCGGGCCGCCCTCGGGCACCTCGGTCGCGGTCGGCCGGCCGTAGGCGTCGATGCTGCCGACGAAGACGAAGTCGCCGCCCTGCCAACCGTCCAGCAGCGTGCGCATGGCCGCCAGGTCGGTCGCGTGCTCGGTGAAGGTGCACGCGGCGTGGATGACGGTGTCGACGCCCCCGACCGCGCGGCGCAGGCTGTCGAGGTCGGCGAGGTCCCCCTCGGCGACCTCGACGCCCTGCCGGGCCAGCAGGTGCGCCGACTCCGGCCTGGCCAGCGCCCGGACCGGGCGGCCCTGGGCCAGCAGCTCCTGCAGGACGGCGGCGCCGACCCCGCCGGTGGCGCCGGTGAGCAGGACGGTGCCCGCCCGGGCGGGGCGGCGGCCCGCGTCGGACGGCCGCCCGGGGGCGGCGCGGCGCTCGGCGGCGCGGGCGTCGAGCAGGACGGCGAGGGCGCGCGGGGTGCGCTGCTCCAGCACGTCGAGCCCGGTCAGCGGCAGCCCGGTGCGGATCCGCAGCCGCTCGGCGAGCTGGACCGCCACCAGGGAGTGCCCGCCCAGCGCGAAGAAGTCGCCGTCCGGCTGCGGGGTGGTGCCGAGCAGTTCACCGAAGGCCGCCCGGACCGTGTCCAGCGGCTCGGACCCGCCGGCCGGGGTGGCGCCAGCGCCGGGCAGCCGGGCCTGGTCGACCGAGCCGTCCGCCTGCCGGGGCAGGGCGTCCACCAAGGTGACGGCGGCCGGGAGGCGGTTCGCCGGGACGCGGCGGCGCAGCGCGGTGCGCAGGTCCAGGCCGCTCGGTGCGTCCGGGCCGCGGACGACGGCAAAGGCGATCACCGGTCCGCCCTCGGGGGCGAGGACGGCGGCCTCGGCGACCCGGGGGTCGGCGAGCAGCGCGGCGACGGCGGGGTGCTCGGTCTCCCGGGCGGCCGGCTCCCCCGCTGCGGCATCGGCGGCAGCAACGGTATCGGTGGCAGCAGCAGCGGCGCCGTCGGTGGCAGCGGTGAGCCGGGTGCCGGGCAGGTCGCCGAGGAGGCGGGCCGGGTCAGCCGCGACGGCCGTGAGCAGCTCGGCGAAGGCGGTGAGCAGCCGCCGGGCGGTGGGCTCGTCGAGGGCGGCCGTGTCGTGCTGGACCAGGCAGCGGGGCTGCGGACCCTCCTCGACCAGCAGGGCGAGGCCGAACTTGGCCAGCCCGAGGTCGATCTCGACGGCCTCCGCCGTGAGGCCCGGCAGGGCGAGCGGCTCGGCCGGGCGGATCAGGTCGCAGCTGACGGCGAGCAGCGGGTTGCCGTCCGCGTCGCGGGCGGCGGCGCCGAGCCGCTCCAGGATCAGGTCGAACGGGACGTCGTGGTGGGCCTGGGCGTCGAGCAGCGCGGCCCGGACCAGGCCCAGCACCTCGGTGAAAGCCGGGTCGCCGGGGAGCTCGGCGCGGATCGGGAGGGTGTTGACGCCCAGTCCGACCAGTCGGCGCAGTTCGGGCCGGGCCCGGTGGCCGCCGGCGCAGCCGACGGTGAGGTCGGGCTCGCCGGTGGCCGTGCGCAGGGTGGCGAAGGCCGCCGCCAGAACCACGGCGAACAGGGTGGCGCCGTGCTCCGTGCCGAGCCGCCGCAGGCCGTCGAGGGTCGCGGTGGTGAGCGGGGCGGTGTGCAGGCCGGCCTGCCGGGTGCGCGCGCCGGGCGGGACGGGCCGCAGCAGCGCGGTGCCCCGGGCGCCGGTGAGCGCGGCGGCCCGGCGGTCGGCGGCGGCGGTGAGCTCGGCGTCGCGGGCCCGCTCCCAGCGGGCGTAGTCGGCGTACTGGGTCTCGACCTCCGCCAGCCCGGCGGGCCCGCCGGTGCGGGCGGCCTGGTACAGGGCGGCGAGGTCGGCGCCGAGGACGGGCAGCGAGCCGCCGTCGACGGCGATGTGGTGCAGCGTCAGCAGCAGGATGTGGTCCTCCGGGCCGTGCCGCAGGAGCAGGGCGCGCAGGACCGGGCCGGCGGCGAGGTCGAAGGGACGGGCCGCCTCGGCCGCCAGGAGCTCCGGTGTCTGCGCGGTTTCGGCGGGCACCACCGGGAGCGGGACCGGGTCGGCCGGGCCGACCTCCTGGAAGGGCTGGTCGCCGCGCTGCCCGTAGCGGGTGCGCAGGACGGTGTGGCGGGCGGTGAGGGCGGTCAGCGCCTCGGCGAGCGCCGCGGTGTCGAGCGGGCCGCGCAGCCGGGTGGCGAGCGGCACGTTGTAGAGGGCGCCGCCCTGGCCGAGCCGGTCCATCAGCCACATCCGCTGCTGGGCGTGCGAGAGCGGGGCCGGGCCCTCGCCCCGGAAGGCCGCCGGGGAGGCCGTCCGGTCCTGGCCGGTCCCGGCCCGGTGGCGGGCGAGCCGCAGCAGGGCGGCCTGGTCGGTGGCGGTCATCGGAGCTGCTCCCTGGGGTTCGCGGGGACGGCGCGGTCGCCGTCGGCGGGGTCCGTGCCCGGGCCTGTGCCGGGGTCCGCGTCGGGGTCCGTGCCGTGGGCGGCGAGGAGGGCGCGTTCGATCAGCGCGGCCTGACCGGCGACGGTGGGGTGGTCGAGGAAGTCGCCGAGCGGGAGCTCCACGCCGAGGTCCTCGCGCAGGTCGTCGACCACCCACATGGCCAGCAGCGAGTGGCCGCCCTCGGCGAGGAAGTCGGCCTCCGGGGAGGCCACCGGGTGTTCCAGGGCCCGCGACCAGGCCGCGGCGACGACCTCCTGGATCGGGGTCAGCGCGGGGGCGGCCGGCGCCTCGTGCGGGGCCTCCCCCTCCTCGGCGGTCCCCTTCTCGCCGCTCTCGTCCTCGGCCAGCGCCCGGCGGTCGACCTTCCCGGTGCCGGTCAGCGGCAGCGCGTCCAGGACGGTCCAGGAGGTGGGCACCAGGTGGGCCGGCAGCAGGTCGGCGAGGCGGCGGCGGAGCACCTCGGGCGCGAGCCGCACGCCCTCGGCCGGGACGACGTACGCGGTGAGCGCGGCGTTCTCCTGGCCGGGCCGGCGGACCACCACGGCGGCCTCGGCGACCTCGGGGTGCCGGCGCAGGGCGTGCTCGATCTCGCCGGGCTCGATCCGGAAGCCGCGCACCTTCACCTGGTCGTCGACCCGGCCGTGGAAGTCCAGGACCCCGTCCGGGCGTTGGGCGACCAGGTCGCCGCTTCGGTAGGCCCGGCCGGTGCCGGGGAGCTCGCGGAAGTACTCCGCCGTGAGGTCCGGCCGGCCGAGGTAGCCGGTGGCCAGCCGGGCTCCCGCGATCCACAGCTCGCCCCGGGTGCCCGGGGGCACCGGGGCCTGCCGCTCGTCCAGGACGAGGACGCGGGCGCCGCCGAACGGGCGGCCGATCGGCGGCGGCCCGGCGCAGTCGGCCGGGGTGAGGCGGTGCAGGGTGGTGTAGGTGGTGGCCTCGGTCGGCCCGTAGGCGTTGACCAGCTCCAGCCAGGGGAAGGCCTTCAGCACCGCGCCCGCGTGTTCGGGCGCGAGCGCCTCGCCGCCGACGATCAGGGTGCGCAGCAGGCCGAAGATCCGGGACTGCCGGGCCGCCAGGTGGTGGAAGAGCGCGGTGGTGAGGAAGGCGGTGGTGACGCCGAACCGCTCGATGTCGGCGGCGAGTTCCTCGGCGCCGGGCCGTTCGGCGGGCGAGACGGCGACGGCGGCCCCGCACACCAGCGGGGCCCAGAGCTCGAAGGTCGAGGCGTCGAAGGTGGCGGGCGAGTGGAACAGCACGCGGTCGCCGGGGCGCAGCGCGATCGCGTCGGGGGCGGTGACCAGGTCGGTGATCGCGCCGTGCGGCACCTGGACGCCCTTGGGGCGGCCGGTGGAGCCGGAGGTGTAGATCACCAGGGCGGCCGTCTCCGGAGCGTTCACGGCCGGCCCGGGCAGGGCGGGGGCGTCCTCGCGGTCGGACCCGCCGTCGGACCCGCCGTCGGCGAGGACGAGGGTCCGCCCGTCCGGCAGGGCGGCCTCGGCGAGCAGTGCCTTGTCGCCGAGGGTGAGCCGGACCCCGGCGTCCTCGATCATCGCGTGGGTGCGCGGCCGCGGATAGGCCGGGTCCAGCGGCACGGTGTGGGCGCCGGCCCACCAGACGGCGAGCTGGGCGACGACCAGCCGGGTGGAGCGGGCGCAGAGCAGGCCGACGGCGCTGCCGGGGCCGATCCCGCGGGCGGTCAGCTCGGCGGCCAGCAGGCCGGCGGCGGTGACGAGTTCGCGGTAGGTCAGGACGGTGGTGCCGTCGGTGACGGCGAGGGAGTGCGGGTGCTGCTCGGCCTGCCGGGCGATCAGGACGGGGACGGCGGCGGGCTGCCCGGCCGCGGCGCCGCCCGAGGTGGGAGCGGTCATGGTGGTTCCCTTCCGGGCGCCCCGGCCGGGGCCGGGGCGCCCTGTGACGGCGTGCGGTCAGGCGGTGGCGACGACGCCGGGGCGCCGGTCCTCGACCAGCCGCCCGATGCTGCGCAGGTCGGGCTGGCGCAACAGCTGGGCGGCGCGCAGCCGGACGCCGTACTCCTCCTCCAGGGCGGCCAGCAGCCGGGCGGCGGCGAGCGAGTTGCCGCCGGCGGCCAGGAAGTTGTCCTGCGGGCCGAGCCCGGAGCGGCCGAGCAGCTCCCGGCAGAGCCGCAGCACGGTCTGCTCGGTGGGCGTCGCGCCCTCCTCCCCCGCCTCGGCGGGGCCGGCGGCCTCCTCGGCGGCCAGCAGGGCGGCGCGGTCGACCTTGCCGTTGGCGTCCAGCGGGAAGGCGTCGACCAGGCGGACGACGGCCGGCACGGCCTGCTCGGGGAGCCAGAGGCGGACGTCGGGCAGCAGGGCGGCGCCGTCCGCGAGCTCCGCGCCGGGCGCGGGCTGGACGAAGGCGACCAGTCGGGCGCCGGCCGGGCCGGGCTGCGCGGCGACGACGGCCCGGCGGACCCGCCCGTCGCGTTCGAAGGCCGCCTCGACCTCGGCGGGTTCGATCCGCACGCCGCTGACCTTCACCTGGTCGTCGAGCCGGCCGTGGAACTCCAGCACGCCGTCCGGGCGCATGACCACCCGGTCGCCGGTGCGGTAGACCCGGTCGGTGCCCTCGACGCCCTCGGGCGCGCCGACGAAGCGGCGGGCGGTGAGCTCCGGGTCCAGGTAGCCGATGGCCAGGCCGCGGCCGCCGATGCACAGTTCACCGGCCTCCCCGCGGGGCACCGGGTGGCCGTCCTGGTCCGTGACCAGCACGACGGCGCCGGGCAGCGGCAGGCCGATCGGCGGCGCGCCGGTGCCGTGGTCGGCGCCGGGGGCCATGGTGTGCACGGTGGTGGCCACGGTGGCCTCGGCCGGGCCGTAGTCGTTGTGGACGGTCGCGGTGACGTCCGGCCCGGGGGTGCGGCGCAGCCGGTCGCCGCCGATGGTGAGGTGGCGCAGCGCCAGGCCGGTCGGCCAGGGCCGGTCGAGCACCGGCTCGGCCAGCGGGGTGGGCAGGACGGCGACGGTGATCCCGGCGGTGCGCCACCAGTCGGTGAGCGCGTTCCGGTCCCAGCGGACGGCGTCGGGGGCGACGCTCAGGGCCGCGCCGGAGGTGAGGGTGCCCCACAGCTCCATCAGGTGCGGGTCGAAGGCGACGCCGATCAGCAGGCTGTGCCGGTCGCCGGGGCCGAGGCCGGTCAGTTCGCGGTACCAGTGCAGCATCGCGCCGAGCGAGGACTCCCCGACGGCCACCGCCTTGGGGATGCCGGTGGAGCCGGAGGTGAGCACCGCGTAGTGGGTGCCGGTGGGCGCGGCGATCGCGTCCGCCGGGGCGGGGGCGAAGGCGGCGACCACGGTGGCGGCGGCGTTGGCGCCCTCGGTGGGGAGGGCCAGCGGGAGCCGCTCGGCGGCGCGGTGCGCGGGCGGCAGCAGCTCCGGGTCGCCGATCAGGCAGGTGACCCGCAGGTTGTCGGCGACGGCCTGGAGGCGGCGCTCGCCGGGGCGGGGGCCGAGCGGCAGGTGGACGGCGCCGAGCCGGGCGACCGCCAGGGTGGCGGCGACGAGGGCGGCCGAGTGGTCCAGGCAGAGCCCGACCAGGTCGCCGGGGCGGACCCGGTCGCGCAGGGCGTCGGCCAGGGTGTCGGCGAGGCGGTCGAGTTCGGCGTAGCTCCAGCGGTGCGCGCCGTCGATCAGCGCGGGGGCGTCCGGGGTGCGGTGCGCCCAGCTGGTGAAGAGGTCGAGCACGGCGCCGTCCTGGTGCGGCCGGCCGTACCCGATGCTGAGGTCGGTCATCTTGGGTCCTCCGAAGGGGTGGTGTCGGCTGCTCAGCTCAGGCCCATGGCCTGGGCGACGATGACCTTCTGGACCTCGGAGGTCCCCTCGATGATCGTCATCATCCGGACGTAGCGGTACAGGAACTCCAGCGGGTGACCGCGCACCCAGCCGGTGGCTCCGTGCACCTGGAGCGAGCGGTCCACCGCGCGGACGGCGGTCTCGGAGGCGGTGAGCTTGGCGAGAGCCGCGTTCTCGGGCGCCTCGGTGCCGTCGTCGACCAGCCGGGCGCAGGCCAGGGTCAGCAGCTTGGACGCCTCGACCTCGGCCCGGGTGGCCACCAGGTGCTCCTGGACGTGCTGGTAGGCCCCGATCCGCTGGCCGAAGGCCTGCCGCTCCCGGGCGTACTCGACACCGAGCCGCAGCGCGTACTCGGCGACGCCGTTGCACATCGCGGCGACCACCAGGCGCCCCCGGGAGAGGCTGTCCATGGCGAGGGCGGTGGCGGCTCCGACGCCCTCGGCGCCGCCGATCACCGCGTCCATCGGGACGGTGACCTGGTCGAGGGTCAGCTCGAACAGCGGCTCTCCGGACATGCCCTCGTAGCGCTGGCCGATCCGCAGGCCGGGCTGGTCCATCGGGAGCGCGAACGCGGTGGCGCCGGCGGTCGGGCCGGCGCCCGTGCCGAGGTCGGTGGCGGTGACCACGAGGGCGAGGTCGGCGCGGTCGGCGTTGCTGACGAAGGTCTTGCGGCCGTTCAGCACCCAGTGGTCGCCGTCGCGGACGGCGGTGGTGGTGAGCCGGAACGCGTCCGAGCCGGCCTGCGGCTCGGTGAGGGCGAGGCAGCGGGCGGCCTCGCCGCGCACCAGCGGCACCAGGTAGCGCTGGACCTGCTCGGGGGTGCCGTGCCGCAGCAGCGGGCTGGGGCCGTCGGAGCCGGCCAGCGCGTACTGCGCCAGCGGGCAGCCGCTGCGGCCGGCCGCGTGGTGCAGCAGCACCACGGCGGTGAACGGCATGCCGGAGCCGCCGAGCTCCTCGGGGTAGTCGCCGGCGTAGAAGCCGAGCGCGGCCGAGCGCTTGCGGACGTAGGCCCGCAGGTCGCTGGGCACCTGGTCGTCGGTCTCGGGCAGGTCGGCGGCCAGCGGGACGAGCTCGCGGCGCACGAAGCTCTCGAAGGCGTCGACCAGTTCGCGGTGGTCGGCCTCCAGGACGGCGGACGGGGCGGAGCTCATCGGGCACCTCCGGTCAGGGCGCGGGCCTGGTCGGCCAGGACGGGGTTGCGGAACAGCGTGCGCAGCGCCGGGCGGCTGCCCAGCCGCGGCTCCAGCCAGGCCGCCAGCTGGGCGGCGAGCAGGGAGTGGCCGCCGACCTCGAAGAAGTGCGAGTCGGCGGTGAACCGGTCGTGGCCGAGCACCTCGCGCCAGGCCTCGGCGACCAGTTCCTGGCCGGCGTCGGCGAAGGCCCGGGCCTGCGGGGCGTCGCGCTCGGCGGCGGCGGGCGCCTCGGCGGCGAGCCGGGCCAGGGCGACCCGGTCGGGCTTGCCGCCGGGCAGGACTGGCATGGTGTCCAGGGCCGTCCAGCCGGCCGGGACGAGCCCGCCGGGCAGCCGCAGCGCCAGGGCGGCGTGCAGGGCGGCCTGGTCGGGCTGCTCGGTGCCCTCCAGGAAGCCGACCAGGCGGGGGCCGCCGGCCGGGTCCTGGTGCAGCACGACCGCGCAGAAGCGGCCGCCGAGCTCGGCGCTGGCCGCGGCCTCGATCTCCTCCAGCTCGATCCGGTAGCCGCGGAGCTTGACCTGGTTGTCCTGGCGCCCGAGGAACCAGAGCCGGCCCCGCAGGTCGCGGAAGCCGCGGTCGCCGGTGCGGTAGACCCGCTCGCCGCCGAGGGCGGGGACGGTGACGAACCGGGCGTCGGTGGTCTCGGGGTGGCCGAGGTAGCCCTCGGCCAGCGTGCCGCCGCCGACCACGAGTTCGCCGACGCCGCCGTCCGGCAGCGGCCGCAGGCCCTCGTCCAGGACGTGGACCCGCACGCCGGGCAGCTCCAGGCCGAGCGGGATCTCGGCGTCCTCGGCGAGGTCGGCCGCGGTGACCTCGTGCACGGTGGAGGTGACGGTGGCCTCGGTGACGCCGTAGGCGTTCAGCACCGTGGCGGTGGTGTCGTCGGTGAGGCCGCTGAGGGCGCGGGAGGGCAGCCGCTCGCCGCCGAGCACCAGCAGCCGGGGGGACCAGCGGCCGTCCCGCAGCGCCTCCCGCAGGTCCTCGCGGACCGCCAGGAAGTAGCTGGTCGGCAGGTTGGCGACGGTGACGCCGCGGGCGGCCAGCACCGCCACCAGCTCGGGGCCGGTGGGCACCTCGCGCTGCGGCACCACCAGGGCGGCGCCGGCGGCGAGCGAGGGCAGCACCTCCTCCAGCGCCACGTCGAAGGACGGCCGGGCGAACAGCAGGACCCGGTCGGCGGGGGTCAGCGCGTACCGGCCGGCGAGCGCCGCGACGTAGCGGGCCAGGGCCGTCCGGCCGACCAGCACCGGCTTGGGCACCCCGGTCGAGCCGGAGGTGTGGATCACGTACGCGGCGCCGTCGAGCACCGCGGCGGGCTCCGCCTTGGGGAACGCCGGGCCGTCCAGCAGGGCCGGGGTGACGCCCTCGGCCGGCAGCGCCGCGGCGCTCTGCCGGGTGGACAGGACCAGGGCCGGGCTCAGCCGCTCCAGCAGGAGGCCGAGCCGGGCCGCCGGGTCCTCGGCGGACAGCGGGGCGTACACCGCGCCGAGGCGCAGGCAGGCGAGCAGCGCGACGACGCTGTCCACGCCGCGCGGCAGGACGGCGGCGACCGGCACGCCCGGGGTCACGCCCGCGGCGCGCAGCCGCTCGGCGAGGGCGCCGACCCGGCGGTCGAGGTCGCCGTAGGTGAGCCGCTCGGAGCCGGCGATCACGGCGAGGGCGGTCGGGTCGTGGGCGGCGGCCGGGTCGAGGGCGACCTCCTCCCGCACGGCGGCGGGGTCGAGGGCGGCGGGGGCCGGCGCGGGCTCGGCCGGGGCCAGTTCGGCGAGGGCCGTCCCGGGCCGGTCCAGGTAGCAGCGCAGCAGCTCCAGCAGGCGCTCGGCCAGCAGCCCGGCGACCTCCTCGCCGAACAGGTCGGTGTCGTAGTCCCAGACCAGGGTCATCCCGGCGGCGCCGTGCTTCTCACCGACCACGCGGCGGTCGTCCGGCAGCAGCACGAGGTCCAGGTCGAAGCGGGTGGTGCCGGTGTTGAAGCCCTCGTACAGCGAGATCTCCAGGTCCGGTGCCTGGAGGTCGGGCAGCGCCGCGTCGTGCGCGCTGAACATCACGCTGAACAGCGGGTTGTCGGCGCCCGTGGTGTGCAGCCCGAGGGCGCGGGTCAGCTCCTGGACGGGCACGTCCTGGTGGGGCAGGGCGCGGAGCAGGACGTCGGTCGCCTCGTCCACCGCGTCGGTGCCGGAGGCGGCCGGGTCCAGCCGCAGCCGCAGCGGAACGGTGTTGACGAACATGCCGAGGGTGCCCTCGAAGCCGAGCGGGCGGTTGCCGACGGCGGTGCCGATGACCAGCTCGCGGTGGCCGCTGTGCCGGCGCAGCAGTTCGGCGAAGAGGGTGAGCAGGGTGCTGAACGGCGTGTGGCCGTCCTGCCGGCCGCGCTCGCGCAGCCGCTCGGCCAGGTCCGCGCCGATCGACTGCCGCAGCTGTCCGCCCCGGTGGCGGCGGACCGCCCCCGGCTGGGCGAGCCCGGGCAGGGACATGTCGAGCGGCGCGTTCGCCAGCTCCTGCTGCCAGAAGTCCAGGCTGCGTTCGCGGGCCTCGGTCCGGGAGCCGTCGGTGTCGATCCGGACGTGCTCCTCGTAGGAGCGGGTCTCGGACAGCACGACCGGCTCGCCGAGGACGTGCGCGCGGTAGACCGTGAAGAGGTCGCGCAGCAGGATCGCGAACGAGTGGCCGTCGTGGATCAGGTGGTGCTCGACGTGGATCAGCCGGTGGTGGTCGTCGCCGAGCCGGACGAGGTGCCAGCGCAGCAGCGGCGCCTGCGTGGTGTCGAGCGGTTCGGCGGCCTCGGCGGCCAGCAGTGCGCGGAAGGCCTCCTCGGGGTCGGCCTCGCCGGAGAGGTCGCCGACGCGCAGCCGCGGTTCGGCGTCGACGGCGACCCGCTGGCCGGGCACGCCCTCCGGGCGGGCGACCAGTTCCAGGCGCAGGCCGGGGTGGTGGGCGATCACGCCCGCCAGGCCGGCGCGCAGGGCGTCGGTGTCGAGCGGGCCCCACAGGTCGAGGGCGGCGGTGAAGTTGTAGGCGCGGCTGCCGGGGAGCATCTGCTCGTGCAGCCAGACGATCTCCTGCGAGGAGGAGAGAGCGAACATGGTCGGTTCCCTTGCGGTGGGCGGGCGGGTGTTCGGTCAGGCGGTGGGGCGGGCCTGGTGGGCGCGCCCCGGGCCGGGGCGGGCGCCGGGGGTGGTGGCGCGGGACGCCGGTGGTCGGGTGGCTCGGTGGTGCCGGGTGGCGCGGTCGCGCCGGTGGCTCCGGTGGCTCGGTGGTGCGTGCCGGGTGGCTGTGTGGTGAGCGCCGTGGCGACGCGGTGGTGCGTGCCGGGTGACGCGGTGGTGCGGCGGCGGTCCGGGGCGCCTCAGCGGGCCGGACTCAGGTGGTCGCCCAGGGTGGTCAACAGCAGCGCGAACGCGGCCTCGGCGGCGGCGTCCGGGCAGCGCTCGCGGTCCCAGGCGAGGCGGACCAGCAGGTCCTCGCCGTGCGAGGCGGAGACGGCCAGCGGCGCGCCGAGCGGCCGTCCGGCCAGGTGGGTCTCCCGGCCCGCCGTGCCGTCGAGGACCAGCGGCGGGCGGCGCTGCAGGTCCTCGAAGGTCAGCAGGCCGTCCAGCTCGCCCGACCACTGCGCCCCGGCGGACCGCGCCGCGCGGACCAGCTCGTCGAAGGGCGTGTCGGCGTGGTCCAGGTCGTCCCACCAGGCGTCGCCGAGCTCGTCCAGGCTCCGGGGCGGGCCGGCCGAGGCCGGGTGGACCAGGGTGTTGAGGAAGCAGCCGAGGACCGGTGGCGCGCCGGGCGGGCGGCCGCCCCACGGGTAACCGAGGGCGAGGGTCCGGTCGGTGCCGAGCAGGCGGTGCGCGGCGGCCGAGACGGCGTCCAGCAGGGCGGGGAAGACGGCGCCGCGGGCCGCCCCGGTGGCGGCGGGCAGCCGCTCGCTGAGCATGCCGGTGGGCTGCGGGGGCGCGTCCTGGCCCCTGCGGCCGGCCGACGGGGGCCCGTCCGCTCCGCCGAGGCCGCCCAGCCGGGCGGCCCAGTGCGCCTGGGCGGCGGTGTTGGCGGCGGCGGCCTCGGCCGCCAGCTGGAGCTCCACCGCCTCCCGGTACCCGGCCGAGCCGTCGGCGGTCGGATCCGCGGCGGACCGCCCGTCCTGCGCGTACGCCTCGGTGAGTTCGGCGGTGACGATGCCGAGCGACTGCTCGTCACAGGCGGCGTGGTCCAGGGCGAGCGCCAGCAGCTCCTCGTCGCCGTCCGGGTCGGCCGCCAGCAGCAGGCGCAGCGCGGGCCCGTCGGCCGGCCAGTCGAGCAGGGCGCGCAGCAGGGCTCCCCGGGCCGTGTCGGCGGGCCCGACCGGGGCCAGGGCCACCTCGACGGACGGTTCGCCGAGCCGCAGGACGGGGGTGCCGCGGACGGTCCCGAAGCGGCCGCGCAGGGCCGGGTGGCTCGCGGCCAGCCGGATCGCGGCGCGGTGCAGCCTCGGCAGGTCCACGGTGCCGCGCGGGAAGGCGAAGAACAGCGGTACGACGTCCGGGCGGTGCTGCGGGTCCAGTTGACGGGAGATCAGGAAGCGGCGCTGGGCGCCGGTGAGCGGGAGCAGTTGCGGGGGGCCGTCGGCGGCGGCGACGGACCGGTACCGGGCGAGGTAGGCGGCGGTGATGCTCGGGGGCACGGACGGGTCTCCGTTCGCGGTTTCACGGTTCAGGGCGTGGCGGTACGGGGCGCGGCGACTCAGGACGCGGCCGCGCGGGGCGTGGCGGTTCGGCACCCGGCGGTTCGGCACCCGGCCGTTCGGCGTCCGGCGGGTTCAGGGCGCGGCCGCTCGGGGCGCGTCGACCCGCCGGGCCGGCCGGGCGGTCCGGGTGCCCTGCCGGGCGGTCGGGCGGTCGGGGCGCGGGAGGTCAGGAGACGGGTCTGGCCCCGGCCGGGTCGGCCTCGGGGGCTGCGGCGGCCTCGGCGGTCTGCCCGGTGCCGGGCTCCGGCTGGTCCTCGACGGGCAGCTCGCGCAGGCCGCGCAGCGGCGAGAACAGGAGCGGGAGCGGCACGAACAGGAAGCCGACGGCACAGGCCCAGAGGGCGGTACGCGGCCCGGCGGCGTCGGCCAGCGCACCGCCGGCCAGCGCACCGAGCGGCAGGGTGCCCCACACCAGGAAGCGCATGGTGGCGTTCATCCGGCCGAGCAGCTCGGGCGGGCAGACGGTCTGGCGGAAGCTCACCTGGGCGACGTTGTAGACCACCGAGCCGAACAGCACCACGGCCGAGCCGATCCCGAACAGCACGACCCCGGCGCCCCTGCCGGACAGCGGCCAGAGCATCGCGAACGGTGCCACGACCACCGCCGAGAGCCAGATCAGCCGGGCCTGGCCGACCCACCGGGCCAGCGGGCCCGCGCACAGCGCGCCGGCCAGGCCGCCGACGGCCGAGACCGACAGCAGAACGCCGATCGCGGCGGGTGAGAGCTCCAGCGTGCGTACCCAGAACACGGTCTGAACGGCCATCAGGACGGCGGCGAACAGGTTGGACAGGGCGGTGGTGGCGGCGATCACCCGCAGCAGCGGGTGGCCCAGCACGTACCGGACGCCCTCGCCGATCTCCGCCCGCAGCGCGCGCCCGGGCTCCGGCCGGGGCTTGGGCTCCTCGACCCGGATCCCCCACAGCAGCACCACCGAGACCAGGTAGCCGATCGCGTCCGCGACGATGGCCAGGGGTGCGCCGATCAGCTGGACCAGCCCGCCGCCCAGTCCCGGGCCGGCGATCTGGGCACTGGACCGCACGGTCTCCAACGCACCGTTGCCGCCGACCAGGTGCTCGCGCGGGAGCAGCTGCGGCAGGAAGGACTGGTGGGCCACGTCGAAGAAGACCGTCGCCACCCCGACGACCAGGGCGACCAGGTAGAGCTGAGCCATCGTCAGCACGCCCAGCGCGGCGGCCGGCGGGATCGAGGCGACGGCGAGGCAGCGGACCACGTCCGCGCGGATCAGGACCGGACGCTTGCGCATCCGGTCCAGCCAGGCGCCCGCGGGCAGCCCGACCAGCAGAAAGGCCGCGGTCTCGGCGGCGGTCAGCAGACCGACCTGGAAGGGCGTGGCGTCCAGCTCTAGGACGGCGACCAGGGGCAGGGCGACCAGGGTCACCTGGTTGCCGACCTGGGCGGCGGCGGCCCCCGAGAGGAGGAGTCGGAAGTCACGGTGGCCCAGCAGGCGGTCGGCCGCCGGGCGAGGAGTTTCGTTCATCAGTACGACTCTCGGTGACGACTTCGATACCGGGCAAGCGGTACGACCGTTTCCGGACTTCCCCGGGGACGGCCGGATCCGATCGCCCTCCCTGGCCCCTTAACCCCCCTTCACCTGCGCGGGGCCGCCCCGGGAGGCGGTTCGGCGGCCCTACCAGCAGTGTCGTGGCCGAGCGGTGAATCCGGTGACACGCGTACGACCATGTCCGGTATTCGGACACTTATCCTCAGCTCACCGGACGGCTGGATTCAACATGGCTGGATCCGGCGAAGTGCTGATCACGCGTCACTCAGCCATCACACCGGTGTGATAGAAGGCCGCATCGGACCGTGAAGACCTGGCTGTTCGTCACTTTCCCTTCGCTTCGCCGGACTTGCGCGCCGGTCCAGGACCGTGAGCGAGGCATCGGAACCGGCCCGCCAGGGCCCACAACGCAGACCGCCCCGCCCGGCGGTGGCCGGGCGGGGCGGTCCTGGTGCGGAACGAGGTCAGGCAGCCGGCTCGGCGCCGTCGGCGCCCTGCGGGGCCGTCTCGGCCGGTGTGACGGGCTTGGCGGGGGTGGTGGTGCGGCCGCCGCCGAAGAGGTTGAGGAACACGGCCAGCGTCGGGA